>DATNGX010000197.1:0-4082 GCA_035605755.1 Candidatus Krumholzibacteriia bacterium | reverse complement strand
GGGAGAACTTTGATTGCAACGTCACGGCCGAGTCGCGTGTCACGCGCGCGATAAACCTCGCCCATCCCCCCTGCGCCGAGGGGTGAGACAATTTCATAGGGGCCAAGCCTGGTACCGGGCGTGAGACTCATGGAAGGCGTATAGATTAGGGCTTCGCGGGGCCCCGCGGCGAGCTATTTCGCGTGATCGAGAAGCTGGGTCCAGTTGAGGACGATCTGGATGCGGGCGAGAGTCGAAACGTCCTTCGAGCGGCCGAGGAGCATGCGATTGCCGGCCGGCGTCAATCCCACGAACTGATCGGTCGGCTGGACGCGGCCGACGCGCGTCGTCGCTCCCTGCCGGAAGCCACCGGCCGTGCTCACGCCGATCGAAAACAGGGTTCCGTCGATGGCGGCAGCGAGAAGCCTGTCGCCTGCCGGAGTCCAGAACGCACCCAGCGGATTGCGAATGGTGACCTGATACTTCGAGCCCGGATTGGGGAACGATTGCACGTAGAGAGCAGGTGTATCGCCGTCGTTGACCGAATATGAGAGCCAGTTTCCATCCGGTGACATGGACGCCTGTTGCTCGTCGCCAGCCGTGCGTTGATACACGGTGGCCTTGCCGCCATCGTTCAGGTCGACTTTCCACAGATCGCGATTGCCGCTCGAGTCCGCGCACTGCGCGATGATCCAGCGCCCGTCGCGCGACCAGTCGGTTGCGAAGTTGAACAGGCCGGGGCCGGGGAACAGGAGCGAGTCAGCGCCGGTCCCATCGGTCGCTTTCGTGTATACCTGCCAGCCACGCGCCTGAGACAGCCGCGAGAAGGCCAGCGTCTTTTCGTCATGCGACCACACGATCGCGGAGATCCGGCGGTTCTCGAACGTGAGCCGTGTCGTGACATGCGTCTTGAGGTCGAGGAGGAACACATCGGCGGGATCGACGTCTCCGTACGCGATGCGCTCCCCGTCCGGGCTCAGCGTCGCGACGTCAAAGCGGATGTCTTCGACCGCCGTTTCGATCCTCCTGCCGGTGTAGTCGCACCAATCGAGGCGCTGGTGTGGATCGCTCCAGGTCTCGGCGACCAGGGTGCCGTGAGCGTCGGCGCTCACATTGGTGTACCCGAAGTTGTTGGCACTCACCGGATCCAGGACCAGCTGCCGGTCGCCTTGCGGACGCAGATCCGCGGTGACGCGCTGCGCAAGCAGCCGCCGGCGCGGAGCGTTGACGCCGGTATCGAGGAAAAGAAGAAACCCAGGTGCCGCCCAGCGTGCGGCGGACCCTCCTTCGCACACTTCTTCGGGAGCACCGCCATCGACGGAAGCCCGGTACGTGATCACTTTGTCGCCCGCACCCACGGCCACGTACAGGAAATGACTCCCGTCGGGCAGGAACTGCGGATAACGGTGACCGCGCTCGCCGCGCGCACTGTTGAGCTTCGTGATCGGGGTGGCGTCGCCGCCATTGGCGGACACGCGTGCAATGGGACCCTGGTTGCTGGGCGCAAACACGATCACACCGCTCTTCGACCACGCCCCGCCGCGCGCATCGGGCGCATCACACAGGACCACAGGCGCACCCGAGTCGATGGCAATCTTGCGCATCTTGCCCGACGAAAAAAATCCCACCGAGCGGCCGTCGGGCGACCAGAACGGCAACGTCCCCTTGCTGGTGCCGGGCAGCAGACGGGCCTGGTTGCTGGCGAGGGGGCGGACATAAATCTGATTGGCTCCGCTGCTGTCGACAGCGACGAACGCCATCATGGTGCCGTCGGGCGAGAGCTCCATCTCCGCCGGGACGGCCAGGATGGTACCGGACGGTGCTTCCATGCTGAAGCACATGAGCGGTGCGACGGCCCGTGGGGCGCGTCCGGGGCCGAGCACGTACGCGGTGGCGAGCACGGCAACCCCCGCCGCGGCAATCCAGCCCATGGCACTCCGGCGCAGATTGCGCCGCCGCGTGATTGCCGGCGCCGTATGTTGCGTTGAGCTCGCCGCGATCCACTCGAGCTCGCGACGCACGTCGCCCGCAGTCTGCCAGCGATCCATGGGATCTTTGGCGAGGCACTGCTTCACCAATCGCTCGAGCGACGGCGGTGACAGCGGCGCAATTGCGCTCATCGGCCGCGGCTCGTCGCGCATGATCGACGAGATGAGACTCGCCTGGGTGGCGCCTTCGAAGGCGCGTTTGCCCGTTGCCATTTCGTAGAGCACACAGCCCAATGACCAGATGTCCGTGCGTGGATCGATCTCGCGGCCTTCGAGCTGTTCGGGTGCCATGTACTGGAAGGTTCCGACAATCGAGCCTTCGGCCGTGAGCGGCTGTGCCACCGTCGGCGATTGCGTGATGGCGGCCACATCGCTGCCGCTCCGCGCTCCCGCCAATCCCGTCGCGCGCGCGAGACCGAAGTCCATGAGCTTGGCGCCGCTGCGCGTGAGCATCACGTTGCCCGGTTTCAAATCGCGGTGCACAACGCCCGCCCGGTGCGCGCGGTCGAGTGCGTCGGCGATCTGTGCGCCGATTTTCAACACGTCGGCCACCGGCAACGGACCTTTGGCGACGCGATGCGCAAGCGTCTCGCCTTCGATCAGCTCCATCACGAGATAATCGGTGGAACCCTCGCGGCCCACGTCGTAGAGCACACATATATAAGGATGGTTGAGCGCGGAGACCGTCTTCGCTTCGCGCTCGAAACGCGCGCGCACTTCCGGATTCGACGAAAGGTGCTGCGGAAGCACTTTGATGGCGACTTCGCGACCCAGACGTGTGTCCTTCGCGCGATACACTTCGCCCATGCCGCCGGCGCCGAGCGGCGAAACGATTTCGTAAGGACCGAGTTTGGTTCCCGCGTTCAGCGTCATTTCCACTCCACCGTGAATAGTGTCGACCGGTGCGACCAGGTCCAATACGCGTACGATTTCTCGTCCTCGGAGATGAAGTGCGGTCGGATCTCCTTGATGCCCGCGCGCTCAGCGGGAGCGATTTCCCGGTAGAGCGTGCGCTGTCCGCTCGCAAGGTCCACGCGCTCGACGCGGGCGGGAATCTCGTTGCCTTGAATCACGAACGCCGAACGCGCGTCTGCCGTGGTGCTGACGATGAAATCATCCTCATGCAGCGCGGGCACCGGCCGCGCCGCACCGTGCGCGACAGGATAAATCATCCACGACTCGCCGGGAGTCTTTGCAATCACGAACTCTCCGTTACGCGCGAGAATGCCGGCGTGCGTACCTTCCGGCGTCACCGCCCGC
Source organism: Candidatus Krumholzibacteriia bacterium (assembly GCA_035605755.1). Taxonomy (GTDB): domain Bacteria; phylum Krumholzibacteriota; class Krumholzibacteriia; order WVZY01; family JAKEHA01; genus JAKEHA01. The sequence goes on along the minus strand of DATNGX010000197.1, from coordinate 855 downwards.
GGCGCTCCGCCCGAGAGGCGCTGGGTATAATGGCGCACGGCGTGGCCGGGTTCGTTGGCCCAGAAGAGAATGCTGTCGCCGTCTGGAAAGAAATTGCCGAACAGCCCGTAGTTCTCGATATTGCCGCGCTCCAGACGCAGAGTTTCTCCCGCGCCGGTGGGATAAATGACGATCTGCGGCGGCGACGAGATCATCGCCAGCGCATGTTTCCCGTCGCGTGAGAGGTCCCAGCACAGGCCTTCACCCAATTGCACCACGCCGCTGCCATCGGTCCGGCGCAGGCACACGGCGTAGTTGTTGCCGGTAATGGCGGAGCCCTGTTCGGTAAACAGCATGAGGCTCTGGTCCTGCGACAGAATCGGAAACAGCGACCCGTCCAGCCACGACATGTCGCGGTCGCCATCCCAGGCGGGCAGGTGCACCATCGCGTGCCACGCAATTTCGTCGCGCGTGGCCAGCCAGTCGCCGTGCGCGTTGACATCGTACACCACGAGGCCGCCGGCACTGTTGGTGACGACGCGCGGCTCCTTGCCCGGCGAGGCCGCAAAGACCGTCCACGTCGTTCCGCGTAATGCCGCCGAGTAAAGCACTTCCCTGCCGTCGTGTGACCACGCCAGCCTTTCTTCTCCACTGTAGCCGCCGGCAAGCACGGTTTTCTTCCCGTTCAAGTCGACGACGGCGACCGACCCGCGGTTGTCGTAGCGCGAAGGGTGCTCGAAGTATGCAATGCGATCACCCTGCGGTGAAAAACGTATATCGCTCACATAACCGTCACTTTCCACGAGCACCTTGCCGATCGGGAATTCGAGATGATCGCGCAGGTCGACCTGGCGAATAATCGCAAGTTGCGAACCG
>DATNGX010000196.1:0-3218 GCA_035605755.1 Candidatus Krumholzibacteriia bacterium | reverse complement strand
CCGCCGGTCACGAGCACTTTGCGCTCGCCGGTGCGGATGGAAAGCACCTCGATGGTGGCATTGTCGATCGGTGTGCGGTACGCCGTGAAGATGACATGATCTCCATCGGGGAGAATCTGGGGCCACCAGTGTCCCAGCTCGCCGCGCGTGGAATCGGGTGCGGTCAAGATCCGCTCGTCACCTCCGCCTTCACTCACCATCCACAGTCCCGTGTTGTAGCGGCGCGGATAAACCAGCTTTCCGTTGCGCCCCCAGCTTCCGCCGCCCCAATCCGCGGTGGCGAGCTCGATGGCGGTGCCGCCTTCGGCGGGGACTTTCCAGAGTCGCTTGCTGCGCGCGTACGCCACCCACTTTCCGTCCGGTGAGATGAAGGGCCGGCTGTTTCCCGTCCCCTGCTCGCCCTGGCCTGCGCCCTGGATCACCTGCATACCGAGCTTGTCGAATGTCTGGCGGAACACTTCTTCGCGTCTGTCGATCATGGCGGACATGAACAGCTGCGTGCCGTCGCTGCTCAAACGCACGACGGGTGTGAAGCTCGGTGTCACACCGCGCTCGAAGTCGACCATGAAGCGAACCGGTCGCGCGGGCACACTGGTGTGCTCGCGCGTGCTCTGATAGCCGGCCCACCCGAGGGCCAGCGCCGCCACCAGCCAGGGCACGGCACTCCAGCCCGAACGGGGGCGCCGCGTCACGAACGCGGCGTCGGATTTGGTCAGTGCTTCCGCAAACTCGGCCGTGCTCTGCCAGCGATCGGCGGGAAGTTTTTCCAGCGCTTTCGCAACCGAGGCCTCGATATGGGGCGGGATCGATTTGCGGTGTTCGGTGAGCGGCCGCGGAGTTTCAGACATGACCTTGTTGAAAACCGATTGCACGCTCGAACCGGTGAACGGCACCTGTCCGGCCAGCATCTCGTACAGCATGATGCCAAGCGCGTAGACGTCTGTGCGCGCATCGACGTTCTGTCCGGCTGCCTGCTCGGGACTCATATAATAAGGAGTGCCGAGGCTGACGCCGGCGGTGGTCATGCGCGTGGGTGTTTCCGCGCTGGGCGGAAGCGCGATGCCGAAGTCGGTCACCACCGCCTGTCCATCCTGGAACAGAACGTTGTCGGGCTTGATGTCGCGGTGGACGATGCCGCGCCGGTGCGCGTAGTTGAGTCCCGCGGCCACTTCGTTGGTGATGCGCAGTGCGTCGGCGACCGGCAACTGTGATTCGCGACGAAGACGCGCGCGCAACGACTCACCTTCGACGTAGGGCATGACGTAATAAACCGTGCCCTCGATACGTCCCGAGTCGAACAGCGGCAGGATGTGCGGATGCTGCAGCTTGGCGGTGGTTTCGATCTCGCGCAGGAAGCGCTCGGCGCCGACTTTTTGCGCCAGCTCCGGGTGCATCACTTTGATGGCGACATCGCGGTTGTGGCGCACGTCGTGCGCAAGGTAGACATCCGCCATTCCGCCTGAGCCGAGCAGACGCACCACGGCGTAGCGGTCGGCCATCGCGATCTTGAGTCGTTCGAATGCTTCCATTTTGTATTGGTTGATGAAATGGGCTGGTTCTTCGGTAAGGCTATGTTGCTTTGGTCGTTTACGTCAACCGTGGGCTGGAAGTCCCCGCCGGGCCGCGAGCGCATCGTCAATCCGTGCGTTCGCCAGCCCGGCGGAGCTCCACGGCCGGTCAGAACTTGAACGCCACGCCCACGGCCGGTCCGTCGACGAGGACGTCGTATGTGAAGCCGCCGTCTTCGTCGGTGGTGTAATCCACACTGAGAAAGCGCCAGCCGGTTTCCATCGACACCCAGGGAGTGATTGTGTAGCCGATGGTGGGGAATACCTGCCAGGTGAGGTCGGAGGCCAAACCGAAGCCGCCGATATCGGCGACAAGCGCGCCATGAAAACGGCCCAGCTCCGGTGAACGCAGAGCCACACCCACAACTGGATCGACCCAGTCGCGCGAACCTTCCAGGTGTATCGAGAGCGGCGCACCCAGATCGACGCGTGTGGAGAGATGATTCCAGCGCACGCCCACGGTGGCATCAGCATACGGTGTCAGACGTCGAAGCACGTTCATCGACATGATCGCCAGCGTGGGATCGACCTCCACCGGCGGCATCGCGGACGAGCCGCCGAGATCCGTCCACACGACGTCCGCATAAATTCCCCAGGCGCCCTTGCGCGCAATCGCGGTTCCCATGAAGCCCCCGTCGAAATGATCGATGAAGTCATCACGGCTGATGTCGATGTCTGTGTTGTGGCCCTTGAGTCCGCCGTTGCCGTCCATGGCCGGACCCCATGCGTACGGCGCCACGATGAATTGCCAGTCCGTGTTGGACTCCTGCGCATGCGCGCTGTGGAATCCACCGGTGATTACGGCCGCGAGCGTGAGCGCGATTGTGGTCCGATATACGAAATTCCGATTCATGACGTTTCCTCCTGTTTGCGAGTTCTGTTTTTCTGGTCTTGTTGGTTAACGAACTTCCGCGACGTTGGATTGCAGGCGCGGGAACAGCGTGAGCGCATTGTCACGCTCGATCGCGGCGCGCACCTGCGCGTCGAAACCGGGGTAGTGATCGATTCCCTGCACGACAGCGCCGATGAGTGGCTCGGGGAGATAGGGGAAGTCGCTGCCGTACAGAATCTGCGACGACGGCACCAACTCGGTGAGCGAATTGAGCGCGTACGAATTGCTTGCGATGGCGGTCTCATAGTAGAGGCGTTTCAGGTACGCAAGCGTGCCCTGCGGGGCGTTCTCACGGGCGTTCGGCATCACATCAAAGAGCGAGATGCGCCAGGCCAGGTACGGAATGGTTCCTCCCGAATGGGCCAGGATGATCTTCACATCGGGGCAGCGCTCGAGAGTTCCGCTGAAAATCAGGTTCGCCGCCATGCGCGTCGTGTCGAAGGTGAACTCGATCATCGCGCCCGGAAACGACAGTTTGATGTCGCGCGCCGCCGGAGCGGTTTCGGGGTGGACGAACACGGTGGCCTTGCGGCGGTTGAGCTCGTCGAACACGGCGTCGAACGCGGGATCTCCGAGGTAGGCGCCGTTGAAGTTCGTGAGCAGGTTCACGCCATCCAGCTTGAGTGTATCCATCGCGTACTCGATTTCTTTGAGCGCGCCGTCCACATCGGGAAGCGGCAGAACCGCGAACGAGCCCAGGCGGTTGGGATGATCCATCGTGAAGCGCGCCGCGTACTCGTTGCAGTAACGAGCCAGGT
>DATNGX010000195.1:0-3304 GCA_035605755.1 Candidatus Krumholzibacteriia bacterium | reverse complement strand
GCATGCAAACAGAAGGGGCCCGTCGCATGGCGACGGACCCCTTCCATGGGCACCATCCGGACTTTGCCCTTCTACTTGCCGAGCTGGACGCAGCGGCCAAGGTAGAACTCGCTGCTGAGCTCGTTCCCCTGCGGATCCGTGAACGCGAAGTAGATCAGCGGATTGCCACCCGCGCCATCGAGCGGCGGAGGTTTCGGGAAGTTGATGGCCGAATCCTTCGGCACGATCACGAGCGACACCGTGGTGGCTTCCTCGTGTTCGTGCGTACCGATCTCGTTGTTGCGGAAGATCAGCTTCGCGTTCAAGCCGCCGAGCGTGAGCGCGCCGTTGATGGTGATCGTCGGCCCGCCTGAATTCTCGCAATCACCCGAGGTGATGTTGGCTTTCGCCAGGCCACCGAGGATGATGTCGAGATCGCTGACCAGCAGACCCTGCACGCAGCGGCCGAGCAGCACTTCGCCCGTGATCGCCTTGTTCTGGCCGTCGAGAAGCTGGAGATAGATCCAGGGATTGCCGCCGACACCGCCGAGGGGCGGCTGCTTGTTGAACTGGATGGTCTGGCCTTCGGGCACGATCACCAGGCTGGCCAGCACATCTTCTTCGTGCTCGTGCGTTCCCTGCGTGTTGTTCTTGAAGATCAACAGGCCGTCGAGACCGCCGAGCGATACTTCACCCGTGAGCGTGATGTACGGTCCGGGGTTGTTCTCGCAACCGCCCGACTGTGCTTCCACGTGCACGTGTGTCTTCAATCCGACTTTGGCGCTCACATTGGCACCGCTGGTGGTGCCGGTGCTCTTCGCGAGACTCGGCCCGGACGCGGCGCCCGGATTGGTGGTCTGGTCGCCACTGCAGCCCAGCGCAAATAGCGCCATGGCAAGCAGTAACGCCGCAAAGATGGCTTTGGACTTCATTTGGGGGCACTCCTTCTGTTGCAAATAACGGAGATACAGGAATCAAAGGAGGGCAGGACAACGAAAGGCCGTGAAAATGGCGGGCAGGGGCGATCGGTTACCGAACGTGACGCGACGACTCTGCAGCAATCTCCTGGGGGCCAGCGTAACCTGTCCGTCGCAACACCTATTTAATGCCGGATGGCGTCTACAATGGTATCAGAACGGAACATGGCGTCGCAATGCCCCAAAACGCCCGGTTGCTCCGGCTCCGGGGCGTGCCCGCCGCATGATTCCCAGGGCCATCCGGCCCACGTTTAGTGAGGACGCTGCCTTCGTTATCCACACCTAAATTGCACCGCGCAGCGCACGCCATATCGGTTTGTCCCAGAACCGTTTTCCGCGTGCACATGCAGCGTTCTGTGAGCTTCAGCACGGAAATCCTTACAGTTTTCTATTGCAGCATTTCACCTACACGGCTTACTTGAGCGCAGCGGAGTGGAAGCCCTGTGCCGACGCCCGCCTCTCACGCCGCCTCTGCCAGCTCCCGCGGCAGCGGCGTGAACCAGTGTGAAGGTCCTTCGCGGGCGTGTCTCGTCGCGAAGCGGTCCCAGAAAAAAAAATTGGTCCTGAATCGACCCTGATGAAAGCCCCGGCCCCGGGTGCGCGACATCGCTGCACCCCTGGAGGAGATCCATTGCGCCGAGCATTCAGTCGCGCTGGCGGACGGCGGATTGCCATTGTCGCTGCGACGCTTCTTCTCATCACACCGGTCGTGTCGCATGCGGCATCGATCGTGTTCCGCATTTTCAATCTCGGCGGCAGCACCGCGTACATCGTGCGGCGCAACACGCACACCGTCGCCACTGAATCGACGTCGTCGGAAGGCGTCTTTGCAGAACGTGTGGACGCCAGCGCCGGCGACCAGATTGTGCTGGCACCCGACGTCGATCTCGCTCCTCCCGTGCCGCCCTCCCTCTCATCCGTTTCGTCGACGAGTCCCGGCTGTGCACACGTCGCCTGGACGCCGAGCAGCGACCCCGCTGTCATCGGCTACAAGATTTCGTACGGTGTGCTCTCCGTGACGAGGGGGCAGATGGAGGACTACCAGTACTCGATGGAAGTGGGCCCGGTGAGTTTTTACGATGCGTGCTCGCTCGGGGGGGCGACCTATTATTTCGCGGTGCAGGCGCTCAATTACGCGGGACAGTTGAGCGGGTATTCCGAAGAACGCAGTGTGCACCTCGTCACCTCGGCCGTGCTGATCTCGCGCTTCGAGGCGCGCGCCAGCGACGCCGGGGTTGAGCTCTCGTGGCACGTCTTGAGCGACGAGAACATCACGGGCTATCGCGTCTACCGCCGCGTGGCCGGCGGGACCGAGAAACTGCTCGTCGACACGCCGCTGCCTTCCCACAGCACCCGCTATCTCGACACCGATGTGCGCACCGGCACGCTCTACACATACGTGCTCGCTGCGCTCCGCGACGACGGCGCGGAGATTCGTTCCACCCCGGCCAGCGCTACCACGCCGTCACTGGCGCTGGCGCTACAGGCCAATACGCCCAATCCCTTCCGCTGGCACACACGCATTCCGTTCACGCTGGATGCAGCCTCGCGCGTCACCGTTCGCATCTATGACGTGACCGGAGCGCTCGTGACAACGCTTCTCGACGGTCCTCTCGCCGAGGGCGAACACGATGTGAACTGGAATGGAATGGATGCATCCGGCAAGCTCGTGGCCTCGGGCGCGTACTTCTGCACGCTCACCTCGGGCAAACGGATGCAATCCAGGAAAATGGTTCTGGTGCGCTAGCCCCTAGGAATTCGGGCGCCGCATCGCGACCACTTCGATCTCGACCAGCGCGTTCATGGGCAGTCCGGCCACCGCGACTGTCGAGCGCGCGGGCGGATCCTTCTCGAAACTCTCGCCGTAGACCTCGTTCACCTTCGCAAAGTCGTCCATGTTCTTGAGAAAGATCGTGGTCTTCACCACTTCTTCGAAGGTGAGCCCCGCCGCGGTCAGAATGGCTCTGATGTTCTTCAGCACCTGCGTCGCCTGATCGGCCGCGTTGTCGCCGACGAGCTTTCCTGTCGCCGGGTCGATCGCAATCTGACCCGACAGAAAAACGAAATCGTTGGCGCGAATCGCCTGCGTGTACGGACCGATGGGCTGGGGGGCATGGACGGAATGCAGGGGTGATTTCATCTCCGCTCCTTAACAATTGTAAAGCCGGTGCTCGACACTCATCAAGCGCCCTGATCCTAAAGCGCGACCGGCCGGATGGCAACGTCTAACGCGCGATGACGAACTTACGCGTCACCGTCGCGCCGGCGGCGCTTACCCGGCAAAAATACACGCCGCTTGCGAGCGCCGACCCGTCCTCGCGTTGGGCGCGAAACGGGACACGGTTCCA
>DATNGX010000194.1:0-4031 GCA_035605755.1 Candidatus Krumholzibacteriia bacterium | reverse complement strand
AAGCCGGCATCAACACGGTGCAGAAGCTCATGCGCACGCCGGTCGAGAAACTGGCCGAGATTCCGGGTTTCGGTGAGCGCACCGTCGAGAAGCTGATGGAGACGGCGCAGGGCACCGTCAAGGAGCTCGAATCCGCGCTCGAAGAGCTCATCAAGAAGGAAAACGAGGAGCGCGAGCAGGCCAAGAAGTCGGCCAAGCCGCTCTTCGACGAGAGCATGCTCGAGGCGGAGTCCGAAGATCCGAAGAAGGAAGAGAAGGTCAAGATCACCGAAGCGATGCTCTTCCGTGATCCGGCCGAAGTGGAAGCCGAGGCCGAGGCCGAAGACACCGCGGCGACAGCGGTGGAAACCGACGCGGCCACGGCGGAGACGCCGGCGACGGAACCCGTCGCTGCCGAAGCAGACCATGAGAACGCTGCCGACGAAGAAAAGAAGGACGCGAACGAATAGATGCGCATTCACGAACTCGCCAAGAAGTACAACGTCACCAGCGAAGAGCTGATCGAGCTCCTGGAAAAGCACGGCCACAAGGTGGCCGGTGAGAGCAGCAATGTCTCGGTCGACATGCTGACGGTGCTCGACAAGAACCTGAAGACGTGGTCGAACACGCCGACCAAGAAGTCGGCGAAGAAGTCGACCGCCGCGACCAAAGCCGCCAAGGCGGTTGCGACGGATACTGCCAAGGCGAAAGTGAAGCTGCGCAAGGCGAAGGTCGCGGAGCCCGAACCGGCTCCGGAGCCGGTGTCCGACAAGCCGAAGGTCAAGCTGGCCAAGGCGAACAAACCCGGGGCGGTCGTTGAAGCGCCCAGGCCTGAACCGGTGGTGGAACACGCGCCGCCCAAGAGCGAGAAGAAAGACGCGCGGTTTACGCCCAAAGTCGAAGCCCGGCCGGAAGCGAAGACAGACAAGAAGACCGATGCAAAGAAAGACGCTCGCCGCGTCGAGCCCGAGCGCAAGCCCGAGCCGCCCAAGGTTCACAAGCCCCCCAAACCCAAAGTACCCAACGCGCTCGACGAGCTCGAAGCCGCTCCCATGGAGCCGTTGATCGCTGTCGAGCCCGACACCGGCAACGAGCCCGAGGAGTGGACCGCGGCCGACGAAGCGCGCCGTTACGCGGCCATGCATCCCAAAACCAGCGATGCGGAGCAGGTGCGCGAAAGTGTTCGACGCACACTGGCCAAGCTCGAGACCACGCGCAAGACCAAGCGCCGCAAGCCGCAGCCGTCCGAAGTGAAGTCACTCCCGCCGGTGCGTGTGCAGGAAGGCGCGACGCCTTCGGTCCTCGCCAACGCGCTGGGAGTATCGCTCGACGAGTTGTTGTCGCGCCTCTCCACGCTCGACGTGAAGGCGGAGGCAAATACTCCGCTCGAGAAAGATGCCATCGAGCTGGTTGCGGAAGACTTCGGTCGCCGCGTGGATGTGGAAGCGTCCTACGGTGAAACGCAGCTCAAGATCGACGCGCAGATCGATGTGGCCAAACTCGTGCCGCGCGCGCCCGTGGTCACCATCATGGGCCACGTCGACCACGGCAAGACGTCCATCCTCGACTACATCCGCAAGGCCAACGTGGCCGCGGGTGAAGCCGGCGGTATCACGCAGGCGGTCGGTGCGTACGAAGCCACGGTGCCGGGCGGCGGCAAGATCACCTTCATCGACACGCCGGGCCACGAAGCCTTTACCGCCATGCGCTCGCGCGGCTCGAAAATCACGGACATCGTTGTGATCGTGGTGGCAGCCGATGACGGCGTCATGCCGCAGACGATCGAAGCCATCAATCACACCCGCGCCGCCAAGGTGCCGATGATCGTCGCCATCAACAAGTCGGATCTGCCCACGGCCAACCAGCCCGCGGTGCGCCAGGCGCTCTCGCAGCAGAGCGTGCTGCTCGAGGATTACGGCGGCGACGTCGTGGGCGTGGAAGTGTCGGCCAAGACCGGCAAGGGCATCGACAAGTTGCTCGAAATGATTCTCCTTCAGGCCGAGCTCCTCGAGCTCAAGGCCGACCCGACGTCGCGCGCCCAGGGTGTCGTGGTCGAGACCAAGAAGGAAGAAGGCCGCGGTATTCTCGTCACCGTGCTCGTGCAGTCGGGGACGCTCAACATCGGCGATGTGTTCGTGGTCGGCAACGAGTACGGCAAGGTGCGCTCGCTGTTCGATTACAACGGCAAGGCCATGCGCTCCGCGGGGCCGTCGACGCCCGCCGTCGTGCTGGGCCTGGACGGACTGCCGGAGCCGGGCGACTCGCTGATCGCGGTCAAGAACGAGCGCGAAGCGCGTGAAATCGCGACCAAGCGCCAGGAAGCGACGCGCACCAAGGAGCTCGAGCCCATCAAGGCCATGACACTCGAGCAGCTCTACGAGCAGATGCAGACCGGCGAGGTCAAAGAGCTCAACCTGATCCTCAAGTGCGACACCAACGGATCGGTGGAAGCGCTGCGCGATTCGCTCGCGCCGATGCAGGTGGAGAACGTGAAGGTCAACGTGCTGCACGCCGCCGTCGGCGTCGTGTCCGAGTCCGACGCGCTGCTCGCCCTCAACACGGGTGCTTTCATCATTGCGTTCAACACCAAGGTGAGCCCGAAGGCCAAGGACATCATCAAGCTCAAGGGCATCGAGGTGCGCAGCTACCAGATCATCTACGAGGTCATCGACGACATCGACAAGGCCATGAAGGGCATGCTCAAGCCGATCTTTGTCGAGCGTGTGCTGGGCCGCGCCGAGGTGCGCAAGCTCTACCACGTCGGAAAGCTCGGCACCATCGCCGGTTCCATGGTGGTCGACGGGCAGATCGTGCGCAGCGCCAACATCCGCGTGTTGCGCAATGAAGAGGTCGTTTTCAATGGCAAGATCGCCTCGCTCAAACGATTCCAGGACGACGTGCGCGAGGTGAATACGAATTTCGAGTGCGGTATCGGGCTCCAGGGGTTCAACAACCTCGCCGAGCGCGACATCATCGAAGCATTTGTGGTCGAGGAAAAAGTACGCGTGTTCTAGGACGGTCGGCGCGGCGTGTCTGCCGCGCAATGCTGCGAGCCGCGATGTTCGTAAAGCTCCTGACAGTCGACCTGCACATTCCCGGCTGCCAATCCCTCAAAGAAAAGCGGTTCGTGCTGCAGAGTCTCAAGGCGAGGCTGCGCGGGAGATTCAACGCATCGGTCGCCGAAGTGGACCACCAGGACAAGTGGCAGCGCAGCACCATCGCGATAGCGATGGTCGGATCCGATCACAAGACTGTCGACGAGACGTGCGGGAGCATCCGGCGCTTCATTGAAGGGGATCCCCGGGTTACTGTCGCCGACGCGTTGGAAGAATTTCGCTAACCCAGGCGCGCGCTGTCGCGCGCGTACCCTATGTCGAAATACAGAATCGAAAGAATTAACGAGACGATCAAAGAGGTCCTTTCCGAGATTGTCCTGAACGACATCAAAGACCCCCGCCTGGGCCTGGTGACGATCACGCACGTGAAGACGGCGCGCGATCTGGCCACCGCGCAGATCCATTTCAGCGTTCTGGGCGACCAGGAACAGCGCGACATGACCACGAAGATCCTGAAGGGTGCCAGCGGCTTCATGCGCCACGCCATTGCCAATGCCATCGACGTGCAGCACGCGCCCGAGCTGCGCTGGCACTACGATGATTCGCTGGACCGCGCCTTCCGTATCAATGAGGTGCTGCGCGAGACGGGCACGCCGTCGACGACCGCCGAAGCGGCGCCGCGCAAGAAGACCGAAGAAGACGAAGAGGACGGCGAGGTTTGACCAACCGGTTCGACAATCGGGTGTTCGTGATCGACAAGGCGGTGGGGCCGTCGTCGTTCGATATCGTGGCGCGCGTGCGCCGCGTGACGGGGCTGCGCCGGGTCGGTCATGCCGGCACACTGGACCCGCTGGCGCGCGGCGTGTTGCTCGTGTGCACGGGCCTGGCCACGCGCGCCGTCGAGCACTTCATGGACCTCGAGAAGGAATACCGCTTCGACATCCATCTGGGCGTGGAAACGGCGACGCTGGACGCGGAAGGCCCGGTGCTGCGCGA
>DATNGX010000193.1:0-3015 GCA_035605755.1 Candidatus Krumholzibacteriia bacterium | reverse complement strand
GCGTGTCGGACGCTCCCCTACTTGAGCAGAACCATCTTGCGCACGGCCGAGAAACTTCCGGTCGTCATCTTGTAGAAATAGATACCCGAGCTTACCCGGCCGCCGCGGTCGTCGCGGCCGTCCCACTGTGCCACGTAACGCCCCGCGCTCTTCGGTCCCGAGACCAGTGTGCGTACGCGCGCGCCCCGCACGTCGTAAATCACGACGTTCACGCCGGTGCGCGTTCCGGCTCTGGCACCGTCCGGCACCCAGTACTCGATCTTGGTCACGGGATTGAACGGATTGGGATAATTCTGTCCCAGCTCGGCACGACTGACCGGCACGTACAGGCTCATGGTCTCGTTGACCACACCGCCGCCGCCCGAGAGGCGGTACACGTAGCGGTTGCCCATTTTCACGTCTGCATCGCTCAACTGAACGCGACCGTCGACGGAAGCATCCAGGTTTTTCGATATGGGCGCGAATGCGCCCGTCACACCGTTTTCAACCGTCGCACGTTCGACCGTGAACTCGCGCCCGGCTTCGGCCGGAACGAACCACTCGAGATGGATGCGCTCATTCGCAATCGTGAAGTTGAACTTCGTTCCCAGCACCGGCACCGGCACCACGAAGCCGATGCGGCCGTTGTTGTGCAGGTTGGCGTGGAAGCGCGGCCACTGCGCGGTCGCGGGGTTCCAGGTGGCGTTGAAGTCCCAGATGTACACGCTCTTGTCCCAGCCCGCGGCCACCAGGTCCAGCTTGCCGTCGCCGTCCACGTCGGCGGCCTGCGGGACACCGCGCATGGAGTCGTCGGTGTAGAGCGGGAACCCGGCAATGGGCACGCCGGCGGCGCTGAAGGCGCGAATGTAGTGCGACTCGTCGCCGACCAGAATGTCCTGCAGTCCGTCACCGTCGAAGTCGGCGACGATCGGTGACGATTCCGTGTACTGCCCGGTCGTGTTGTAGAACACCGGAAATCCGGGAAGGAAGTTGCCGATGCTGTCGATCCCATACAGCCGTCCGTTCTTGGACGGAACGAACATCTCGAGTTTGGCATCGCCGGTCACGTTGGCAAGTACCGGCGACGGACAGAAAAACAGCGGCGCACCGTTGGCGAAGAACTGGAACGTCTGCTGCACGCCGTTGTTGCGCAGCACGCGGAAGTTGCCGTTGAACTCCCAGACGACGATCTCCAGGTCGTTGTCATTGTCCACATCGCCCACGGCCGGGCTGCCCGAAATCGAGCTGGTGAGCGCGTACGGGAAACCCGTCAGGATGGTGCCGTTGAACTTGAACACGAAGAGCTGGCTGCCCTGCGAACCGACAATGAGATCGTTCTTGCCGTCTTCGTCGATATCGGCCACGCACGGGGTGGAGTAATTCAGCGTGCAGCCGGCCATGCGGTAGAACACGCCCTGCGTGGCCGGATTGGCGTCGCCGTCGATGAGCTCGGTGCCGTTGGCCTTCCACACGTAGATGACGCCCTTCTCGTCCACCGCGATGACTTCGTTCTTGCCGTCGGCGTCGAGGTCGCCCACCACCATGCCGGCGCGAATGTTGTTTTCCAGCGTTCGCGGCCACCCCGACATCACGCTGCCGTTCGACTTGAAGATGTAAACTTCCTTGGTGTCGCGCGACGCCGCGATGATCTCCATTCCCGGCACGAGATCCATCTGGGCCAGCGCGGTATGCGACACGTACGAGCTCCCCAGCGTGGAGAGCACACCCCACGTCTGTGCGTCGGAGTCGCCGTCTTTCATTTCCGCGCCGTTGGCGTGCCACGCGTAGATCTTGTCCGAGCCCTGCACGATTTCCAGGCTTCCATCGCCGTCGATGTCGCCCACGACCGGCGACGAGCTCGTCTCCACTTTGACGGCAATGGGCCAGCCGGTGAGCTGCGGCGGGTTGGTGCTTCCGTTGTAAACGGTGGTGGGAATGCTTTCGTTGCCCGACGTGTCCACCGCCGTGGAGCGGTAGTAATACACCGTGCTCGCGTTGAGCCCGGTGTTCACATACAGCGTGTGCGCGACCGGGTCCGGGTTGGCGAGCACGAACGGACCACCCGGCGATGTGGAGCGGTAGAGATTGTAGCGCGAAACGTCGGTCGAGTTGCTCTTCACCCACGAAACGCGCAGGCGATCGGGACCGAGACTGGGATCGATGACGAGTTGCGAAGGCGACAGCGGCGGACGCAGCTCGACGGTGTCGTTGTATACGCGGCCCCTGGCATCCACGATCGACACGCCCAGCCGGTGTCCAACGCCCACACTGTTCTCCACCATCACCAGGCCGAGCGCATTTTCGAGCGCTGCCATTGCGTTCGCCGTCGTGTACGTATCAACCGGCGTGATGAGGTTGAAACCCGCATCCAGATCGGTCACCGTGACGGTACCGCCGGGAAACTGGCCGGTGCCGTAATTCTTGATTTTATAGAAGAGCTTGAACTGCTCGCCCGCCTGCACGATGCCATCACCGTTTCCGGTCACGGTGTCGTCGATGCGCAGCTTCACCATGTCGATCCTGGGCTGGTGCATGCTCTTCTTGAAGGTGTCACGCCAGATCTCGGCGCCGTTGTTCTTGATGATCAGCGTAAAGGGCGCGGCGTGCTCGTCGCCCGTGTTGGCGGAGAAGGTCGCGCGGCACCCACCCGTCATGAGCGCCGTTCCTCCCGCGGGGATGGTCGCGCTGCCGGCTGTGCTGTCGATCACGGTCGCGGCCGCGTCGTTCGAGCGCAGCGTGCAGCTCACCGATCCCGTGGTGGCCGATCCTGTGTTCTTGAGCGTGAAGGCGAAATCCACGGTTTCGCCGCCCTCGATGACGCCGTTGCCGTTGCCCGACGTGCCGCCGAGATTGTCGTCGTCGATACCGATGCCGTTGATGTTCACGTAGGCTGCCGGGCTGGTCACGGGAATGCTGCCGTTCTTGCGCGCATGGTTGCGGCCGGTGGCCACGATCGTGATGGTGCCCGCGGTCTCCGCGCGGAAGGTCAGCGTGCACTGCCCCGCACCATTGGTCACACCCACCTGATAATCCTCT
>DATNGX010000192.1:0-10927 GCA_035605755.1 Candidatus Krumholzibacteriia bacterium | reverse complement strand
AGGCTCACTTCATGACTGGAGAGCGACGTTTCGCAGCGCGGGCAGAACGGAACACTCTTGTGTCCGCGGTAGATGAGCCCCGCCTTCCAGTATTCCTTGAGGATCCACCACACCGATTCGATGTAATCGTTGTGATAGGTGACGTACGGATGCTCGAGGTCGAGCCAGTACCCGATGCGGCGCGTGAACGCGACCCAGTCCTTCTCGTACTTGAAGACGCTCTCGCGGCACTTCTTGTTGAACTCGGCGATGCCGTACTTCTCGATCTCGTCCTTGTGCTTGATGCCGAGCGCTTTCTCCACTTCGATCTCGACCGGCAGTCCGTGCGTGTCCCAACCCGACTTGCGCACCACGCGCTGCCCCAGCATGGTGTGGTAGCGGCACGCGAAGTCCTTGCACAGACGCGCAATCACATGGTGCACGCCGGGACGACCGTTGGCCGTGGGCGGGCCTTCATAAAACACGTATGCATTTTCCGCGGGACGTTCCTCGACGCTGCGCTCGAAGACGCGGTTCTTCTCCCACGACGCGACCAGCGCCTCTTCGGCGCGGGGAACGTTGTCGGAGGATGCGAGTTTCGGAAGCTTGACGGTTTGTCTGTTCATGCAGCGCGTTTGAGATATTCGGTGATGATCTTGCGCAGGCGCGGCTCCGCCGACTGCGCCGTCGCGATGATGCGCGGCAGATCGGCCGGCTCGAGCGCATCGGGGCGGCACAGATCGGTGACCACGCACAGGCCCAGCACGCGCATCTTCGCGTGCACGGCCACGAGTGTCTCGGGCACCATCGACATGCCCACGATGTCGGCGCCCACGCGGCGCAAGAAACGATATTCGGCGGCGGTTTCCAAATTGGGTCCGGCCACCGCGACCAGAACGCCGCGGCGCAGCGGTGTTCCGAGCTCGATGGCAACCGCTTCGGCGCGCGTGCGACACGCGCGCGAGTACGGCTCCGACATATCCGGAAAGCGCGTGCCGAGACGGTCGTCGTTCCATCCGATGAGCGGATTGTCTCCCATCAGATTGATGTGATCCGTCACCGCGACGATGTCGCCCAGGTCGAGGTGGGGATTCATTCCGCCCACGGCGTTGAACACGATCAGCTCTTCCACTCCCAAAGCGCGCATGACGCGCACCGGGAAGGTGACCTCCTGCATCGTGTAGCCCTCGTAATAATGGAGGCGTCCCTGCATGGCGACGATGGGCTGGCCACCCAGCTTCCCCAGCACGAAGTTCCCCTTGTGCCCCGCCGTGGTGGACGACACGAAGTGCGGGATGTCGCCGTACGGCACGGCGGCATCGACATCCATCGCTTCGGCAAGATCGCCCAGACCGGTGCCCAGAATGACTCCGAAGCGCGGGCGCGTCTTCGAGCGCGCACGCACCGCTTCCGCGGCCGCGTTGATTTTTTCGAACAATCCGTGCAAGGGGTTGCTTTCGTGAAAATTAAAGGCGCCGGATTCTAGCAGAAGGGCGCCAAAAAGCAAACGGCCCGCGATGTGCTCGCGGGCCGTTCCCTGTCAGCTCTATATAAGAGAATCAGCGCGAGTTGCCGTCCTGCGGATTGCCCACGATGTTCTGCAGGTCGCGGCGGAACTGCTCCATGTTCCACTCCGATGACGCGGTCGGATCACCCGGTCCCGGCGGAGCCGGAATGGGGTCGCGACGCGGCGCGGCCGGCGGGAGGGTTTCGCGTGGCTGCGGCTGCGCGGCGGCGAGCGTCTCGCGCTGTCCCTGCGACAGCCGATCGAGGATGTCGCTGATACCGGGCAGCGTCTCGCCTGCCTGCGTGTTGCCCGCCAGCGTATCGAACAGGTTGTTCACTTTGGCCGGTGCGGGCTCGACCGCGCGCGGTGCCATCACCGGCGCCGGTGCGGTGTCCGCCGGCAGATCGTCGTCGGAATGGAAATCGCGCTCCGCCGATTCGATGAACTTCACGTGCGACTCGGCGACCACTTTCATCTTGGCGACGTACGCATCGCGCTGCGAGCGCAGGCGCTGGATCTCCTGGCGCAGGCGAACCGCTTCGGAGCTGATGTCGCGGAGCGACCGCTCCGCCTGGAGCTGCGCTTCCTTCACAATGAGACTGGCCTCGCGGCGCGCGTTGTCCTTGGACTCGACGGTCACGCGCTCGGCGGTGACGAGCGTGTCGCGCAGCGTGCGCTCGATGGTGCGGTACTCCTGCACCTTGTCGTCGAGCTCGAGCAGGCGCTCGCGCAGCGCCTTGTTGTCGTTGAGCGCCGCTTCGTATTCGTCGGCGACGGTGGCAAGAAATGCGTACACCTCGTCCGGGTCGAGGCCCCTCATTCCCTTCCGAAACTCCTGCTTACGCACATCCAGCGGTGTGATACGCATCTCTAATCCTCCTTCGCACTCGATCGCGGCAGCGCTCCCAGAAACATATGAGGCCGCCGCCGCGCGGGGCATCCGCGATTCCCCCCGCGGCAAATACTGCAAGGGGCACGCCATCCCACCCGGTCGGACATTCCAAGCGAGCACATGACAATCACTTACACACCGAAGCCGGGCCGGTTCGCCGGTTTTTTTAATCGCGGGCAGCATACATGAACAGGCCGCTACTGGTAAGAATATTTTCAGTCGCGCTCGCCTGTAATAAGACGCCCGATGCGAACCAGGGTTGCACCCTCTTCGATGGCGGTCTCGAAATCGTCGCTCATTCCCATGCTGAGCTCGGGGAGCGGCAGCCCCGACCGGCGCCGGAGATCCTCCGCGATGTGATGCAGATGACGGAAGCAGCGCCGCGCCTCGTCGAGGTCACCGCCGGCCGGGCCGATGGTCATGAGGCCCTGCCAGTCGAGACCCGGAAGCGCCGCCAGAGTTTCAACGAATGAGGGAGCTTCCTCCGGGGCGACGCCGTGCTTGGTGGCTTCGCCGGAGGTGTTTACCTCCAGCAGGACGCGCACGCGCAGAGCCTTTTCATGTGCGATTCGATCCAGCGTTTGTGCGATGGGGACGCCATCGAGCGCATGCACCAGGTGCGCCAGGCCGGCGACTTTTCCCGCCTTGTTGCGCTGCAGCGGGCCGAGCAAGTGCCAGCGGCACGGCGCCTCGACCTCGGCCGATTTGGCGAGCATCTCCTGAACCCGATTCTCACCGATATCCGCGATGCCGGCCGCGACGATGCGCCGCACCATCCCGGCCGGAAATGTCTTGGTGACGGCCACAATCGTGACCGCACCGGGAGTGCGGCCGGAGCGCGCCGCGGCCGCGTGCACACGCTCGCGAACGGCTTCGATTCTGTCGGTGACGGGATCCACGGGCCGCGAAAATAGCTCGGCGGGCCCGCGTGGACCAATCGATTTATGGCGCGACGCGCGAGCCGTGGAAAACTGTCCCGGGTTGTCCACCATCCATCCACCGGGATTCCACATTGCAGGCCTCTCAAAAAGTGGTTATCTTACGATCTGACAAGTGGATAAGCCGTACGAAGATAATCATTTCACAACCGGGAGAAACCCTTGACGACTCTGGTGCTCGATCGTAATGTATCGAACCCAATCGGTAGGGGTTTACTGGTAGGCTGGCACAAGATGTTGCGTCCCGAAGACTGACGTCCTTGCAGCGCCGTCCCACCCGCGAGACCCTGGCTGAAGCGGCAAGTCACTGTCAGAGAACAAATAACGGTCTTTCGGCCCCCCGGCCAGGAGCACCATGGAGATCACCAAAGTAAAGAAGCGCAACGGAGCCGTCGTTGATTTTGACCGCCACCGCATCGAGCGCGCCATCGAAAAGGCCTGCGTCGCCACCGCGGTAAGCGTGTCCTCCGAATTCTATTCCTCGGTCACCGACGATGTGACCGGGATCATCGAGCGCAAGTTCGACGAGCGCATTCCGGGTGTCGAGGACATCCAGGACGTCGTCGAAATGATGCTCGCCGAGCGCGGCCTGTTCGAGGTCGCCAAGGCCTACATCCTCTATCGCGCCCAGCGCCAGGATGTCCGCAAGAGCAAGCAGGACGAGCTGCTCGAGAAGATCGACCGCCGCGAGATCAAGGTCGTCAAGCGCAGCGGCGAAGTGGCCGAGTTCAACATCGGCGAAATCGAAAAAGCCATCACCAACTGCTGCCAGGATCTCGAGGGCGAGATCGACGTCATCGGTGTCCTGCGCGATACCAAGCTGGGTCTCTACGACGGCATCAAGACCTCGGAGATCAACCAGGCCGTCATCATGGCGATTCGCGCCCGCATCGAGCGCGATCCCGTGTACTCGACGTTGGCCGCGCGCTTCCTCTTCAACGATCTCTACAAGCACGTCCTCGGCATGGACGAGTTTGCGCCCGAATTCGCCGCCGCGCACACGGCCGGTTTTGCGACGAAGATTCAGGCCGGCGTCGACGCGGGTCGTCTCGACGCGCGCCTTCTCGAGTTCGACCTCACGCGTCTGGGCTCGGAGCTCCGCCCCGAGCGCGACCGCCTGTTCACCTATCTCGGTGCGCAGGTGCTCTACGACCGCTACTTCCTGAAGAACCTGAAGCAGGACATTCTGGAGACGCCGCAGTATTTCTGGATGCGCATCGCGATGGGCCTGGCGCTCAACGAGTCGTCGCAGCGCGAAGACTGGGCGCTCAAGTTCTACGACGTGATTTCGTCGCTGCACTATGTGCCGTCGACGCCGACTCTGTTCCACTCCGGAACGCAGCACCCGCAGATGAGCTCGTGCTACCTCACCACGGTGAAGGACGATCTCTCGCACATTTTGAAGTCGATCGGCGACAACGCCCAGCTCTCCAAGTGGTCGGGCGGCCTCGGCAACGACTGGACAAGCATTCGCGGCACCGGCGCGCAGATCAAGAGCACCAACGTCGGCAGCCAGGGCGTGGTTCCGTTCCTGAAGATCGTGGATGCAACCACCGCCGCCATCAACCGCAGCGGCAAGCGCCGCGGCGCCACCTGCGTGTACCTCGAGTGCTGGCACTACGACTTCGAGGACTTCCTCGAGCTGCGCAAGAACACGGGCGATGAGCGCCGGCGCACGCACGACACCAACACCGCGAGCTGGATCCCGGATCTGTTCATGAAGCGCGTGCTGGAAGACGGCGCGTGGACGATGCTCTCTCCCGACGAAGCGCCGGATCTTCACGACCTCTACGGCGCGGCGTTCGAGAAGCGCTACCTGGAATACGAGCAGATGGTGGCCGCCGGCGAGATCCGGCTGTTCCGCACGGTGCGGGCACTCGACCTGTGGCGCCGCATGATCACCATGCTGTACGAAACCGGTCATCCGTGGATCACGTTCAAGGATCCGTGCAACGTGCGTTCTCCGCAGGATCACGTGGGTGTCGTGCACAGCTCGAACCTGTGCACCGAGATCACGCTGAACACGTCCGTCGACGAAACCGCGGTGTGCAACCTGGGCTCGATCAATCTCGGCCGCCACATCGACGACGGCGTGCTCAACCAGGAGCGCATGAAGTACACCATCAAGATGGCCGTGCGCATGCTCGACAACGTGATCGATCTCAATTTCTATCCGACCGTCGAGTCGCAGCACGCCAACCTGCGCCACCGTCCCATCGGTCTCGGCATCATGGGCATCCAGGATGCGCTCTACATGTTGAACCTCCCCTTCGACAGCGAAGCGGCGGTGAAGTTCTCCGACGAGCTGCAGGAGCTCATCTCCTATCACGCCATTCTTTCCTCGAGCGAGCTGGCGAAGGAGAAGGGTGCTTACCAGACGTTCAAGGGCTCGAAGTGGGACCGCGGGATTTTCCCCGTGGACACGCTGGCGCTGCTCGAAAAAGAGCGCGGCATGTCGACGGGCGTGGACTTCCGGTCGCACCTCGACTGGACGCCGGTGCGCGAACACGTGAAGCAGCACGGCATGCGCAATTCCAACACCATGGCGATCGCCCCCACGGCGACCATCGCCAACATCGCGGGGTGCGTGCCGTCCATCGAGCCCATCTACAAGAACATGTACGTGAAGTCGAACTTCAGCGGCGAGTTCACCATCATCAACCGTTTCCTGGTCAGCGATCTCAAGGAGCTGGGCCTGTGGGACGAGGACATGATGGAGCGCGTGAAGTACCACGACGGCAGCGTGCAGAAGATCGACGACATTCCGGCCGAGGTGCGCGCGCGTTACAAGGAAGTATTCGAGATCGACACCATCTGGATCGTGAAGCATGCCGCGCAGCGCGGCAAGTGGATCGACCAGAGCCAGTCGGTCAACATCTTCACCACCAGCACGTCGGGCAAGCAGATCTCCGACAGCTACATGGCGGCCTGGAAGATGGGTCTCAAGACCACGTACTACCTGCGCACGCTGGGCGCATCGTCGATCGAAAAGTCGACGCTCGACTCCAAGGCCAAGAAGTTCGGCGCCGGCTCCGCGCGTGTCGCGGAGTCGATGGAAGAAGTTCCGGCCAGCCAGGTGAAGAGCGCGTGCTCGATCATGGACCCGACCTGTGAAGCGTGCCAGTAGGCGCGGGAGACAAACAACATGGAACACAAATCAGGCGAGAAGCGTCTCCTGAACTGCTCGGGCACGGATCCCAACAAGATGCTGCCCATGAAGTACAACTGGGCGCGCAAGCACTATAAAGACGGCGTCGCCAACAACTGGACGCCCGAAGAAGTGAACATGCAGAAGGACGTGGAGATGTGGCGCAGCCCGGACGCGCTCTCCGAGCAGGAACGCCGGCTGGTGTTGTGGAACATGGGATTCTTCTCCACCGCGGAGAGTCTCACCGCCAACAATATCGTGCTCAACGTGTACCGCCACGTCACCAACCCGGAGTGCCGGCAGTACCTGTTGCGCCAGGCCTTCGAGGAGGCCGTCCACACCGACACCTTCATCTACTGTTGTGACACGCTCGGGCTCGACCCGGACGAGGTCTACAACATGTACATGGAGATCCCGAGCATTCGCGACAAGGACGAGTTCGTGATCGACATCACCAAGTCGATTCTGGACCCGCACTTCAACACCGAGGGCCGCGAGAACATGCAGAGGTTCGTCCACGACCTGGTCGGCTTCTACGTGATCATGGAAGGCATCTTCTTCTACGCGGGCTTCGTGATGATGCTTTCGTTCCTGCGCCAGAACAAGATGGTGGGCGTGGGCGAGCAGTTCCAGTTCATCCTGCGCGACGAGTCGGTCCATCTCGCCTTCGGCACCGACCTCATCAACAACATCGTGATCGAGAACCCGGAGATCTGGACCGAGGCCTTCAAGCAGACGCTTGTCGAGAACATCAAGACGGCTGTCGAGCTCGAGCACGCGTACACGCGCGACTGTCTCCCCCGCGGGGTCCTCGGGCTCAATTCCGATGCGATCTACCAGTACGTGAAGCACATCGCGGACCGGCGCCTGGAGCGGATCAACCTGCCCAAACAGTACAATGTGGCCAATCCGTTCCCGTGGATGAGCGAAGTGATCGATCTCAAGAAGGAGAAGAACTTCTTCGAGACCCGCGTCACCGAGTACAAGACCGGCGGCGTCCTGAGCTGGGAAGAATAGAGGTCCGGTGCGGCAACCGGCCTTTGAAGGCCCCGTCGGTCATCCCGGCGGGGCCTTCGCGTTTCAAGTTCCTGCTTTTTCCGGGACTCGCCCACAGGATATAATTGAGCGTCACCTTCAGCTGTCCATGAGGTAACCATCCTGCTCCAGATTCTGCTGACCATCGGCCGGGTCATCCATGAGATCCGGGTTCTATTCGGACAACGCCTTGTGCCGCTTATGGCGGCGGGTCTGGCGTTTCATTTGCTGCTCGGGCTGATTCCGTTCGTGTTCATCACCGCGGCGGCGGCCGGTTTCGTATTCAAGAATCACGCGCTCAGCGAGACCAGTCTCTACGACACGCTGCTGGGGCTGCTGCCACCCGGCGCCGGTGAAGCGGTGCTTGCCAACATCTCCTCATTGGTGGCGAGCTGGCAGGGATTCGGGATCCTCGGCCTCATCTCGCTTTTCTTTGTCGCGGCGGGGCTGTTCGAATCGATTGAATGGAGCATCAACGGTGCGATGGGCTCGCGTCGCAAAGCCAGCTTCCTGCGCAAGCGCCTCAACACGATCGTCTACGTGATGGGCGCGATGCTCTTCTTTTCGGTCGCCGCCGTCGGCGATTACGCGTTCCAGCTTCTCATGGCGGCGCCGGGTCTCAAGATGCTCGCCGATTCCGTTCACATTCCGCAGCGCGCGTTTTCCATGGGCGCGTTCGCGGTGTTTCTGCTGATTCTCTACCTCTCGATTCCTGCGCGGCGTCCCCAGATCTGGCGCGCCGTGACCATGGCTCTTATCGTTGCCGGTGTATGGGCGATCCTCCAGAAGCTGGGAGCGTCAGTCACCATCTACATCTCGCGCCGTCATGCGGTGTACGGCGCGCTCGCGGGTGGTGCGCTCTTCCTCACCTGGATGTACCTGCTCGCGACCTTGATTCTCCTGGGCGCACTCGCGCTCGACGTGTGGGCGCGCGCGGCGGAACGCGTGCCGCTCGATGCCGAGTCGGGCTGGTCGGAGGGAATGGGATAGTGTCATGACAGACCAACACCGCACCGTCGTGATAGTCGGGGGCGGGTTCGGCGGTCTGTATGCAGCCAAAGCGCTCGCGTCCCTCAGGATCCCGTTCACTCTCGTCGATCGTCGTAATTTTCACCTCTTTCAGCCGCTTCTCTACCAGGTCGCCACGGGCAGTCTCTCTCCCGGCGATATCACGGCACCCATCCGGTCGGTTGTGCACGGTTTTTCCGGCGCTCATGTTCTGCAGGATGAAGTGATCGATGTGCGCCCGGCGGCGCGCGAGGTCGTGCTGGAGAGCGGCGCCGTGCTTGCGTACACCCATCTGATTGTCGCCACCGGCTCGCGCACGTCCTACTTCGGTCACGACGAGTGGAAAGAGCAGAGCTGCGGTCTCAAGAGCATCGAAGAAGCACTCACGATGCGCCAGCGCATACTGGGTGCGTTCGAGCGCGCCGAGAAGGAAACCGACGCCACACAACGCGACAAACTGCTGACGTTCGTGGTGGTGGGCGGCGGACCGACGGGAGTCGAGCTCGCCGGCGCGGTGGGCGAGATGTCGCGCAGCACACTCAAGCACGACTTCCGCAACTTCGACCCGGCGCGCGCGCGCGTCATCCTGATCGAGGCCGTCGAACGCCTGCTTCCCACGTTCCCTCCCGCGCTCTCGCACAGCGCCAGGCGCGCGCTGGAGGAGCTCGGCGTGGAGGTGCGGCTCGAGACACGCGTCACCGGTATCGAGCGCGGTCGTATCACGCTTGCCTCCGCCCGCGGCGAAGAATCGATCGAGGCCGAAACCGTTCTGTGGGGCGCGGGTGTCACGTCATCACCCTTCGGCGAGAAGATTGCGACGGCGTTCGGCGCGGAACGCGATCGTGGCGGTCGCATCGTCGTGGGAGCCGACCTGAGCATTTCCGGCCACCCTGACGTGTTCGTGATCGGCGATCTCGCCCATGCGACCGACGCCACGGGAAGGCTGATGCCCGGGCTCGCGCCCGTTGCCATTCAGCAGGGCCAGTACGTGGCGCGACGCATTCGCGGGACCGCGCGCCCGTTCCGGTACCGCAACAAGGGAGAGCTGGCGGTGATCGGGCGCAACCGCGCGGTGTGCGACCTCGGGTGGATCCGCCTGTCCGGTTTTCCGGCGTGGGTCATCTGGGCGTTCGTGCACATCATGAACCTGATCGGATTTGACAACAAGTTGCTCGTCATGGTGCAGTGGGGATTCAACTACGTGACGCGCAAACGCGGCGCACGCCTCATTACATTCGAGCCCGGACCCGACTGACGAGGATCATGAATCTCGAAGACCTGCACGATGTGTGCGGCATTCTCGCCGACCAGGACGGTGTGTGGTTCGTCGACAACGAACCGGTTCCGGGTGCGCGCGAAGCGCTCGCTCGCATCCGCAAGCGCGATCTTCCGTTCCGTATCATCTCCAACACCACCACGCGCACAAGCGCGGAACTGGCGGCCAAGATGTGCGCCATGGACATGTTCGTCGAACCGCGCGAAGTGATCAGCCCGCCGCGCGTCGCGGCCGAGATGCTGCGTGCGCGCAAGGTGAAGAGCGCAAAGCTGGTGATCGCCGACGCCATCCGCGGCGAGTTCCACGGCATCGAAGAGTCGGATCATCCCGAGGTCATCGTGATCGGCGATATCGACGACCGCTGGAGCTATGCGCTCATGAACGAGCTCTTTCGCATGGTGATCGACGGCGCCGAGATCGTGGCGCTGCACCGCGGGCGTTACTGGCAGGTGGCCGACGGATTGAAGCTCGACATCGGCGCTTTCGTCGCGGGTCTCGAGTACGCAACCAGCTCGGTTGCGACCGTGGTGGGCAAACCGTCGGCGACCATGTTCAAGGCGGCGGTAGATGACATGGATCTCATCTCCGAAGACGTGGTGATGATCGGTGACGACGTGCACCACGATGTCGCCGGGGCGCAAAAGGCCGGAATCCGCGGCGTGCTTGTGAAGACAGGCAAGTATCGCGAGGCGCTGGTCGCGTCCGCCGGCATTAAACCCGACCTGGTACTTGATTCGATCGCCGTGCTCGCGGGCGTGCTGTAGGGCTAGAGCTTCCAGGTTCCGGCATGAACCGCGCGCACCATCGCGTGCACGGGTGAAAAACGCCCCTCGGAGAGGGGCGTTTCTTTGTCCCGTCTTTCACCTGACATGCGACGGAGGACGGTTTCAACACTGGCCTCGAGCGCCGCGATGTCGTATCCACCCTCCAGCAGTGCCACCAACTTCCCTCCTGCGTGCGCGCGAGCAATGGCCAGGACTTCATCCGCCATGGCGGCAAAACCCGTTTCGGTGACGCGCTGGCCGCCGAGCGGATCGTCGGCGTGCGCATCGAACCCGGCCGACAGCAGAACGAGCTCCGGCTGGAACTGATCCGCGACCGGAGCGACCACGCGCCGGAAGGCGGCGATCCATTCTTCATCGCC
>DATNGX010000191.1:0-5667 GCA_035605755.1 Candidatus Krumholzibacteriia bacterium | reverse complement strand
GGCCTGATCGGCGTGCCGTGGGGCGGCGTGTTGAGCGTGTTGAATTCCCGCGACCCGGCCGCGGTGACGGAGCGTGACGCGGTGTGTGCACCGGGAGAATCTGGACACGTGTGGACGTTGACACCCGCGCTGATGCGCGGTTATCTCGACCGCGACGATCTCACGGCGCAGGTGGTGAGCCACGGCTGGTTCGCCACCGGTGACATCGGCGTGATCGACGACCGCGGCTGGCTGGTGCTGCGCGGTCGCGAGCGCGAAGAGATCAACAAGGGCGGCATGAAGATCTATCCCGGCGATATCGACGGCGTGATCGAGCGCTTCACCGCCACGCTCGACGTGTGTTCGTTCGCGTATGCGGATCCGCTCCTCGGAGAAGACGTTGGTGTGGCCGTGGCGCTCAAGCAGAACGACGACGCCACGCTGCGCGAGCTGCATCGCTGGGCACGCGCGCATCTCGCCGCGCATCAGCTTCCGCAGCGCTGGTACATTCTCGACGAAATCCCGCGCACGTCGCGCGGCAAGGTGAACCGGAGTCAGATTGCCGGCCACTGCGAAACACGCCGGCCCGTTGACATGTCATCGCTCGTTCGCTCCGATACGGCCGGCGATGGGAAGTAGGAAGCACATTGTCGCCCCATGATGAACTGATCAGCGCGTTCGCCACGTGGAGTCCCGGGCTCGCGCACGATGTCGTGCGCGAGACACCGCTGCTCACGTCCGGCCGTCTCGATTCCATGGCCGTGTTCCAGTTGTTGCTGTGGATCGAATCGCGTGTCGGCCACCCCATCGACGTCACTGCCATCGACATGCCCGCGCAGTGGAACACCGTGAATGACATCATTGCGTTCGTCGAGAAGGAGCGTCACGCATGAACGGCGTGGAAATCGTTCCCTTCGATCCGTCGCTCAAAGACGAGCTGGTGGAATTCCGCCGCCGCAGCTACGAAACCGGTTTCCCCGAGAGCCGCGACTACCTGGAATGGAAGTACGAACAGAACCCGTACATTCCGGTCCCGATCTACTACATCGCGCGCGCGGGCGGGCGTATTGTCGGCATGCGCGGCGTCTACGGAACCTGCTGGGAGCACGACCGCGCGGCCAACGCCACCGTGCTTCCTTCCGCCGATGACTGGGCCGTGGACCCCGAGTATCGAAACCGCGGCGTCGCCAGCGCCATCATGCGCGAAGCGACCGAGGACCTGGCGAAACGTGGCTATCCCTACGCATTGAATACCAGCGGCGGCCGCATCACCATCGTCGCATCGCTCGCGGCGGGCTGGCGCAGCGCCACCGCGCTCGAGCCGGTTGTGCGACGCTCGCGCAATGAGAACATCCGCAGCGTGGTGCGTGCGCGACTGCGCGGCAAGCGCGGCGCATGGCGTTTCGTTCGCAGCAACAGCGCGAATATTCGCTCCTCGGAAGAGCCGTTTCGTCGCATGGATCAGATGGACGCCGTGCGAGGACGCCTGCCCGGCAGCATGATCGTGGCCGACAAAAACCCGCGTATCGAAGCGATGGCGGCGCTCATTGCCCGCGTGCCGTACGACGGCCGCATTCGTCACGTGCGCGGCACGCGCTATCTCACCTGGCGTTACAAGAATCCCACTCGACAGCATCGTTTTCTCTACCACGAGCGCGACGGCCAGCTCGACGGCTATCTCGTGCTGGCGCGCTGGCCGGAGTGCCAGCTGCCGACGCTGCCGTTTCACATTGTGGATTGGGAAGGGACCGACGATGTGGTGCGCGCCGATCTGTTGCGCTGCGCGGTCAATACCGCGCAGATCGCGGAGCTCGGCATGTGGACGGCGGGGCTTTCCCACGAGAGCCGCGCGGTTCTCGAAGAAGCTGGATTTGTGAAGACCGATCTGGATCAGCGCGAGCGCGGCATGCCGTGCATTCTTGTCAAACAGCTGGGGCGCGAGACGCCGATCACCACGTGGAGCTTGGGTGATGGAAGCATTCTGGATGCAAAGCGCTGGGACATGCGCATGATCTACACCATGCGCGGTTGATCAAGTGCGGATCATGCTGGCGGGCATCGGCACCGCGACAACCAGACCGCGCGCGGTAATCGCGCCGTCCGCCAAAACCTCGACCTCCACAACGCTCTTGCGGTCTCCGCGCTCCTTGATACGGCCGCGTGCTTCCAGCACCACGCCGATAGGCGTGGGTTTCAAAAAATCAACTTTGAGCGATGCCGTGACAAAGCGAGGCGAAGGTGTCTCGCCGATTTCTCTGCCATCCGCCTGCAACGCGGCGGCTGATGCCGTCGCCATGGCATGACAATCGATGAGTGCTCCGATCAGTCCGCCATAGACGAAACCGGGCACGGCCAACTCGTGGGGCTTCGGGGTGAAATGGGTGACAGTTTCGTCGCCGTCGCGCCGGGTTTTGAACTGATGACCGTGCGCGTTCAAGCGGCCGCAACCGCTGCAGTGGGAAAAATCTTCGGGATAGAAATCCTGTATGGCGGGCTTCATGTGTCTCGTCTCCACTGTTCGAGCATCCAGGCGTACTCCATCGCCACTTCCTTGAGATAGTCGTAGCGGCCGGATGCGCCCTTGTGGCCCTCGGTCATGCGTGTACGCAGGATGACGGCGTTGTCGTCGGTCTTGCGATCGCGCAGGCGTGCGACCCATTTGGCGGGCTCCCAATACTGCACACGGCGGTCGTGGAAGCCGCTCAGCACCAGCATGGCGGGATATGCCGCCGCGGCGATGTTGTCGTACGGCGAGTATGAGTGAATGTACTCGTAGTACTTCTTTTCGTTGGGATTGCCCCACTCCTCGTACTCGATCACGGTGAGCGGCAGGGTGTCGTCGAGCATGGTGTTCAACACGTCGACGAACGGCACCACGAGGACCGACGCGCGCCACAAGTCGGGACGCAGGTTCACGACCGCACCCATCAACATTCCCCCCGCACTGCCTCCGTAACAGATGATGCGTCCGGCGTCGGTGTAGCGGTGCTTGATCAGGTGTTCCGCGCACGCGATGAAATCGGTGAACGAATTGCGCTTGTAGAGGAGCTTCCCCTTTTCGTACCAGGCGCGCCCCAGCGCCCCGCCACCGCGTCCGTGGGCGACGGCAAAGATCACACCGCGGTCGAGCAGGCTCAGGCGGTTCATCACGAAGTGCGGCTCGATGCACACGCCGTACGCGCTGTAGCCGTAGAGGAGAAGGGGTGCGGTGCCGTCGCGCGGCACGTCTTTGCGATACACGAGCGAGATGGGGACGCGCGTGCCGTCGGCGGCGGTCGCATAGATGCGCTCACTCTGGTAACGGGCGGGGTCGAAATCGCCCAGCACGGCGTCGCGCTTCTTGAATTCGAGCTCGCGCGTGTCCATGTGGTAGTCGTAGATGGTGCGCGGCGTGGTGAGCGACGAATAGCCCAGTCGCACCTTGCCGGTGTGAAACTCGGGATTGCGGTCGAGCCCGACCGTGTAGACCGGCTCCTCGAACGCGACATGGTGGGAGTCGCGCGAACGGAGATCGAGGATGCGGATGCGCTTCTGCCCCTCCTCGCGCTCGGTAATGACCAGGTGATGCTCGAAGCCGTCTATCTGCTCCAGCTTCACGGCGGGACGGTGCGCGATGAGCTCGGTCCAGTTTTCCCTTCGCGGATCGTCGATGGGAGCTTCGAACACCCGGAAGTTGAGCGCTTCTTCGTTGCTCAGAATGAAGAATGATGCGCCCGAATGCGTGAGGTTGTACTCGATGTCCGGTCTGCGGCCGTCCACGACACGCAGCGGCGCATTCACATCACCCGCGCGGCGAAACCGCACCTCGGTGGTGGTATGGCTCTCCATGGTGACGAAGAAGAACTCGCGGCTGCGCACCACTTCGATCCCCACGTAATAAGCGGGATCGGGCTCGCTGTAGACCTCCTGGTCCCGCGTCACGTCTTCGCCAAGCACGTGACGGCGCACGCGCCACGGCCGCATCTGATCGTCGAGCTCCAGGTAGTAGAACGAACGGCTGTCGTTTTCCCACTCGACATCGCCGGCCACGTTTTCAATCGGGCCTTCGACGATTTGCCTGGTCGCGATGTCCATCACAACCAGCTGGTAGAGCTCGGCTCCGCTCGTATCCACCGTATATGCGAGCAACCGGTGATCCTGGCTCACCTCGCGCACGCCCACGTGAAAATAGGAGTGCCCCTCGGCCAGCTGGTTCTCGTCGAGGATGATCTCCTCGGGTCCATCGTCGCCGCGACGGCGGCAGAAGATCTCGTACTGGTGCCCTTTCTCGGTACGCACGTAATAATGGTACGCATCGCGCACTACCGGCACCGAGGTGTCTGTCTCCTGAATGCGCGCCACCATCTCACGATAGATGGCGTCGCGCTCGGCGGTGGTGTGCTTCATCGCCTCCAGAGCGTAGGCATTTTCGGCTTCGAGATAAGCCACCACGTCGGGGTCTTCACGATTGCGCAGCCAGAAGTACTCGTCGACACGGGTGTGGTCGTGCACCGTGACAGCGTGGGGGATCTTGCGCGCGACAGGTGGCTTCATGTGCGACGGGGTTCCACGGCGCGCTCTTCGTTGTCGCGTGCCCACAGGTGGGCGTACGAAAGTGCATTGCCGGTGTTGAACAGCACCACGCGTTCGTTCTCTTTGATCCATCCGCGCTCGCGCAGCGTTCGGAACGCGGCAACGGTTGCGCCTCCCTCGGGTGCTGCGAGAATTCCTTCCGTACGGGCCATGGTGTCGGCGCCGGACATGAGCTCTTCGTCACTCACGGCAATCGCAATGCCCTTGGATGTGCGAATGGCTTCGAGCATCAGAATGTCCCCGACCGCGGCCGGCACGCGCAGGCCGTCGGCCACCGTCCTGGCCCCTTCCCACGGCGTCGCGGTTTTTTCACCGCTCTCGAACGCCCGCACGATGGGTGCGCAGCCGGTGGATTGCACGCTCACCATGCGCGGACGCCGGCTGTCGATCCAGCCCATGGTCTGCATTTCGTCGAACGCTTTCCACATGCCCACGAGCCCCGTGCCGCCGCCGGTGGGATAGACGATGACATCCGGCAGCGACCATTTCATCTGTTCCGCCAGCTCGTAGCCCAGCGTCTTTTTTCCTTCCAGCCGGTACGGCTCCTTGAGTGTCGACACATCAAAGCGGCCGAAGCGTTCGGCGTCCTCCATGGAGGCGCGGCCGCAATCGGTGATGAGCCCGTCGATCAGGTGCACGTTGGCGCCGAGCGTCCGACACTGCGCGATGAAATTGGCCGGCACGTCTCCCGGCATGTACACGTGGGCTTCCAGTCCCGCGCGCGCCGCGTAGGCGGCCATGGCGCACGCCGCATTTCCCGCCGACGGCACGGTGACCACGCGCACACCGAGCTCGGCCGCGCGCGATATCGCCACCGCCATCCCGCGCGCCTTGAACGACGCGGTGGGGTTCATGCTTTCATCCTTGATGTAAAGCGTGCCGCCCCAGTCGAGCTTGCGACGCAGGCGATCCGCGTTGACGAGCGGTGTGCCGCCCTCACCGAGCGTGAGGCGGAAGCGCGCGTCCTTGATCGGCTGCAGCTCCGAGAAGCGCCACACGCTGCGCGGCCGGCGCGCGAGCTCCGCCGATTGGGTCGAAATGAAGTCCGCCGCCGCTTCCAGATCATAGCGGGCGAGGAGCGGTCGTTTGCAATCGGGACAAAGATGGTGCAGGCCC
>DATNGX010000190.1:0-5361 GCA_035605755.1 Candidatus Krumholzibacteriia bacterium | reverse complement strand
CCGAGAAATTCCGCCTGCCGTTGCACGGAGCGCAGAATGCGTTCGGCGACCTGGTTGTCGGGAGCGGGAGCGCCGCTCAGTCCCGCCAGAGCCGAGCTCCACATGAAAAGGCGGATGCCGCTCTTCATGGGACTGATCCAGTTGGCGCCCACCATGTAGGGATTGGCCTGTGCCCACGAATCCATGAGCGCAATCGCTCTTGTCGCGAAATACTCGTCATGGGTGGTCCGGTATGCGGACGCGTAATCGACGAGGAAACCCATCTGATTCAGGTGCCACAAGAGCTCGATGTCGCCGCCCGGCATCGTGTACGGGCACGACTCGACGTGCATGC
The DNA here is from genome assembly GCA_035605755.1 of Candidatus Krumholzibacteriia bacterium. GTDB lineage: Bacteria > Krumholzibacteriota > Krumholzibacteriia > WVZY01 > JAKEHA01 > JAKEHA01. The sequence goes on along the minus strand of DATNGX010000190.1, from coordinate 5,027 downwards.
GCGGCCACGACACGTTGTGGAACGGGTCGCGGTGCCAGTCCATGTCGGGGGTGACATGCAGGGTGCGCGCGAGGAGCGCGTGTTCGCCGCGTCGCGTGCGCTCGATGGTCGCGGCACTCGCCGCGGGCGTCACCGTCCACAGGGCGCGCGGAGTCGCCCGCATATGAGCGGACCACAGCTGCGCGAAGCCGTCGGGAGCGAGGAGATCGACATCGAGCCCGGGAGCCAGCTCGTCGTAGAGCTCGGCGACCGGCATCTCCCGGCGCACGACCTCGTAGCGAAAACGCTCGCGGCGGCGTTGGGCCGCGCCTCGAATGCGCTGCACCAGGCTCATGCGCCGGCCTCGATTGGGAAAAACGGGTAATGCGGCAAGACAGGACCCTCTGGTGGAAATGCAGACGGCCGGCGTGTGTGCTCCGGCCGTGTGCATCCAGTTTACCAACCCGCCAACCTGCGTCGCAATCGGTAAAGGCGTGGGTTCGCGCCATCGTCCATGCGCTCGAAGCCGCCAACGAAAACGGCCCGCACCAGGCGGGCCGTCTTCAAGCTCGGGGCAATTCTACCCGGAGAACTACGAGACGATGCGGTTGTCCCACGACACGATGGTCTTGTGCAGCTCGCGGCCGTTCTTGGCCTTGCCGAGCGTCGCGAGGAACTCGGGCGTGGCGCACAGGCGTGCGATACGCGCGAGAATCGGCAGGTGGTGATCAGTCTGTCCCTGCCGTCCCAGAAGGAAGAACACCGTGCGCACCTTGTCCGCGTCGGTGGGACCGAACGGAATGGGGCGCTGCAGGATGTACGCCGCCACGACGGGCTTGTCGACGCCGGGGACGAACGCGTGCGGAATGCCCACGCCGCCGCCGATGCTTGTCGGTGCCTGCTCTTCGCGGCGCTCGAGATAACGCAGCACCTCGTCCGCCGACACCTCGCGCACTTTGGACGCATCCTTGGCGAGCCGCTGCAACAGGCGCTCCTTGTTCTGCACCTGTACGCCGGTCTGGCACATCGACAAATCGAGGAACGCCTCCAGCCCTTCGCTGGTGCCGGACTTCTTCTTCGTCACCGGGGCGGCTTTCAAAACGCTCACGCGACGCTTCTTGTCCGCGACGATCTCGCGCAGCGCCGTGAAATCCTCGGCTTCGAGTCCCCCGCGCATGGCGGCGATCATGAACTCGGCGGCCTCGGGGGTTTCGCTCATGAACTTCATCAGTTCCGGGTGCATCTGCCGCGCGGTGCTGAGCAGATACCCTTCCGAAACGCCGAGCATCTCCGCGACCTGCACGATACGCGCGCGCGGGATCTTGTGCTGGCGGCCCGCTTCGATCTGGCTCAAGAACGCGGGCGACACGCCCAACTGGCGCGCGAGCTCGCGAAGCGAGATGCCCTTTGCCTGTCTCAGTAAACGGATGGTGGGACCAAATGCAATGCCCTGCATGCTGCCTGTCTCCTTTGAAGTGGATTGCAAGCGACCCGGACTCCCTCCCGGGTCAAATGCCAACTTAACATTAATCATCTATCAAAACAATTCGCGTCAGCGATTTTGCAGCGCGATGTGCGCAAAAACTTTTGCATCCGACAAAATGTGCGATATACGCACGTATTCGTCGGGTTTGTGCGCCTGTTCATCCATCGTGCACCACACGACGCACGGGAATCCGGCTTCGCGCAGATACTTCGCCACCGTGCCGCCGCCGATGCCGATTGTCTTCGGCGTCTTGCGACGCAATTCCTTGACCGCGGTCGTGATTGCCATCGCCACCGGGCTCCTGGGATCAGTGGGCGGAGCCGCTTCTTCCTTCTGTTGCAACGTGATCTCGATCTTCACCTTGAACTTCTTCTCGGTTTCACGCGCGATGGCCTTGATGGTCTTGAGCACGGCGGAAATCTTGTAATGGGGCAGTACACGGCAATCGAAATAGAGCACGTCGTCGCCCGGGATGGTGTTGATGTTGGGCACGTTGGAATCCTTCTTGGTCGGCTCGAACGTCGAGTTGGAAGGATGGAAGAGCGGATCGCGCTTCTTGTACGTCTTGTACAGCGAGTCCATGCGCACGGTGAACCACGCGCTCGCCTTGTGGGCGTTGATGCCGGTGGCGGGCATGGAGCCGTGCGTCTGTTTCCCAATGGTGCGGAACTTGATCCACAGGATGCTCTTTTCCGCGACTTCGATCTCGGTGCCGGTGGGATTGCCGGAGTCGGGAATGATGATCAGATCGCCCTTCTTGAACAGCGACTTGTGCTCCTTGATCAGATACTGGAGCCCGTAGACGCTTCCCGTCTCTTCGTCGGCCACAAAACCGAACGCGATGGGGATCTTCGGCTTCACGCCCGCGTCGATGAAGGCTTTGGCGGCCATGACCGACGCGGTGAGTCCGCCCTGGTTGTCTTCGACTCCGCGCCCGATCAGACGATCGCCGTCGACGCGAACCTTCCACGGATCGCCGCTCCAGAGACCCAGATCGCCGGGCGGGACCACGTCTGTGTGCGAAATGATCCACAGACGCGGGCCGTCGGTCTCACCCTCGAGATACGTGATCAGGTTGGGGCGTTTGCCGTTGGGAACGCGGGCGTCGGGCGCGTCGTAGCGCTTCACCTTGAGGCCCATCTTCTCCAGATAGCCCTGGAGAAACTGCGCCTTGTCCTCTTCTCCCTTGCCACCGCTCGTCGGATCGAGCGCCTGGCGTTTGCACAATTCGGTCTGCAGACGGATGACTTCATCCCGGTAACCGTCGATCTTCGCGGTGACGGCACCGAAGCGGTTCTTGTCCATGTCACTCCCGGTCCAGAGTTGAGAGCGGTGTTTTGATTTCTTTCTATCGGGTGGGATCGATTTCAGTTGGGAAGCGTGGCCACGCCAACATCCACCCGGTTCGCATCGCCACGTCGTTGGAGGAGCGTAGAATAGCGCCGGGTTTACCGGGCGTCAACTATCTACCACAGAGGGAAAAACCCGGCGCCGAACACAATCTCTCCACCGTAGAGCCCGGCCATGACGGCCGACACCGCTGTCATTAGAAGTACCACGCGGAAGAGCATAAGTTCCCAGATTTGGCCGCTGCGACGAACGCCGGCCGAGAGACCGGCACAAAGAAAGGCAAGCACGGGGGTGGCAATTCCGAAGATGCGGTGGATGGCGAAGGCGTGCTGCCCGGCGGCGTCCAGGGTGACGTGTCCGGCGCGCAAAAAGCCGGTGGCCGCGACCGGGATCGCCACCCAGGCCGCAATGTTCACCAGAAAGCGCGCAGTATCCGCGTAGCGGCCCTGGCGCGTCGCGATACAGCACACCTCGGCCGCCAGGGCCACGACCATCAGGGCAATTGGAAAGTGAACGAGTGCGGGGTGCAGGCGCCCCAGCCAGTCCTGCCAGCCGGCGGGAGCCGCCGCCGTGAACAGCAGGAAGGCAAGCGGGGCCGGTCTACACATCCAGCCCTTCCCACAGATCCGTCAATATCCGGTCCGGCACCGTGCCGCGCGAACCGTACAGGGCGAAGGACTCGGGTGACGCCACCTTGCGGTAGTCGAACTTGTCCTGCAGCGAATTGAAGAAATCGATCTGGGTTTCGTGGGCGCGGATGGCCGCGATCTTGCGGTCCATGGCTTCCTTCCCGATTTCAACGCGCGCCGCCACTTCCTCCTCGGGAACCGGCACCATGTTGGGCCGTTCGTACGGGGCGGCCTTCTCCGCCGTCATGCCCCAGCCGAAGAATCGAACCGGTCCATCGCTGGTTTCCTTGAAGGCGCGATCCAGGTAGTGGTGAACGGCGATGTGATCCGGATGGCCCGACACGCCGCCCCGGTGGAACGTCATGACCACCTGCGGCCGCAGACGGCGAATGTCAGCGACGATTTCGCGTACCGCCCACGCTGCATCGACCGCGTTCACGCCTTTGTCGGGTGCGCCCAGAATGCGAAAGCCCGACACGCCGAGCGCATCGCACGCGCCCGCCAGCTCGAGCCGGCGCCGCGCCGCGAGCTCTTCGCGCGCAAGCGTCTTGGAGATACCGATGCTGCCGGCTTCCCCGGCGGTAAACGTGGTGATGAATACCTCGCCGCCGTCGATCGCGCATTGCGCGATGCTTCCGCCCGGGCCCAGGCACTCGTCATCGGGGTGTGCGAACACGCAGAGTAGTCTTTTCATGTGCGCCAAGGTATCCCCGCCCCCGCCCGGAGTCAACTGTTGCGTCCCGCGCTTGCAAGGTTGATTGGACGGCAGCGTACGCTTTGCCGTAATGTGTCCCCCCAGGAGGGTACCCACATGATCAGCAAGAAAATGGAAGCTGCGATCAACCAGCAGATCAATCTCGAGATTCAGTCCGCGCTATTGTATCTGCAGATGGCCGCACATTTCGCACACGAGAACCTGAACGGCTTTGCACACTGGATGCGCATCCAGCATTCCGAGGAGCTCGTCCACGCCAACAAGCTCTTCGACTACCTGCTGCAGCGCGACGGCGAAGTGACACTGACCGCGGTGGCCGCCCCGCCCAAGTCATGGAAATCAACCCTCGCCTCGTGCGAAGCCGCCTACGCCGCCGAGGTGAACAACACCAAACAGATCAACGCGCTCATGGACCAGGCCATCAAGGAGAACGACCACGCCACCCGTGTCATTCTCGAATGGTTCGTGGAAGAGCAGGTGGAAGAAGAATCCAGCGCGCTGAATCTCATCAAGCAGGTGCAGCTCGCCGGCAACGCCGCGGGCGCCATCCTGCTCCTCGACCGCGAGCTCGGCGGCCGCCAGCCCGAGTCCGCCCGCAAGTAGGGGTTTCTCTCGCTGCAGAAACGCAGAGGCCCTCGCGCCGTGATGGACGCGAGGGCCTTTTTGTTCCCCTCTTGACTCGTATGGCGCGATGCGCTAGAGTTATGTCTAGAAAGTTTCCAGGCATGCGTACCAATTACTCGAATAACGCCCGTCTCTCGTACCGCTGGTCATGGTGTGACCCCATATCAGGTAGCGGGCGTTCTTGCATGCACGGACATTAATAGTCCAAATTCAAGAAAACCACGGACTTTGCAACCCGCTATCC
>DATNGX010000189.1:0-4663 GCA_035605755.1 Candidatus Krumholzibacteriia bacterium | reverse complement strand
TACGACAAGGACACCGACGCCAAGGTTCCCGACAATTTCTACGACGCCGGTGGCGAAGCGCTCTCGGTGGCGTCTTCACGTCTCGACGGGGATCTGTTCCCCGAGCTCATCATCGGTACGCGCAGCTCGCTCTTCTATACCGGCGACCTGGTCGTGATCCAGGAGGCGGGTACCAAGAACGAGAAGATCATGAACGTGAAGGTCAACGTGGCCGGTGAAGTGGTCACCATCGATGTGGCCGACATGAACAAGGATTCTTATTCGGACATCGTGGTGACGACGCGCACGTCGGCGAGTGCCGGCAAGCTCGCGATTTACTTCCTGAACAACCTGTCGGTCCTGCCGTAACAGGCGAAACAGGAGAAAAAGCATGAAAACGAAACCGATTCTCGACACTGTGCGCAACGAGCGCGGCAACGTGCTCGTGATTGCGCTGCTCCTGGTGTTCGCCACCATGATCATCGGCGGCGCGGTCGCCATGATGAGCGCGACGGACACAAAGATCTCGGGAAACCAGGAAATGGGGACCGAGGCCCAGTTTGCCGCCGAGGCAGGCATCTCCGAGGCCGTACACCGGCTGGCGGTGCCGTACCCGACCATCGAAAAGGTCGGTGGCCAGGACGTGAACATCTCGATTCAGGACATGCCTCCCTATGATCCGAATTACAAGGCGTACATCACCCTGACGGCGCCCGCCGACAATCCGGACATCGCGGGCAGCGTCATGACGGCGGGCACGCTGCAGGACTTGAACGGTGATTTCCTCAATTACAGCAAGCCCGACGGCACCGACGAGGTGGTCACGGTCGAGCACAAGTGGGATGATCTCAACGCCGACGGCGTGCGTGATGCCGACGAAATCGTGCTCTACGATCCGCTCCAGGTTCCGCCCGAGAATTTCACCAAGGGCAATCCGATCGATATCGTCACCGTGACCGGCCACTCGGGCACGGGCCGGCGCATCATCCAGACCGAGGTGACGCACCAGCGCCTTCAGTTCAAGACCAAGGGCGCTCTGTACACAGACAAGGCGACCGGCGTCTCCGGTAGCTCGGTGTTCTGTGGCTACAACCATGATCTGTTCACGCCCGCGGGCACGGTGCTGAACGCCTGTTACGCGTACCACGAAACGAGCGGGCACATGGCCGGCGTGGCGACGACGGGCGACGTCGTGGATCAGATCGGCGCCAACAAGACCGACGGACAACCGGTCACCGACACCGACGCCGGCAACCTCTGGTATTCGCTGGCGGAAGCGCTGGGTGTCACCCAGTCGCAGGTCGACGACCTGCTCAACAACGCGGACAATACGTCGATCATCGATGATCTCGACGGCGTGACGTACATCCAGGGTGACGCCAAGCTCAACGCCGGCGTGGTGGGACACGGTCTGCTCTATGTGACGGGCGACGTCATCGTCAACGGCGGTTTCGAGTACTGGGGTCTGATCTACATCGAGGGCGACTGCAAGATCGTCGGCACGCCCTGGATTCTCGGCACCGTGATGGTGAAGGGGTCGGCGGACTTCCAGTTCAACTCCGGTAACTGCGGCATTCTCTTCAGTGAGGAAGCCATTCAGCAGTACGTCGGCGGCCTGTTCCCAATGCAGGTTCTGGCGTGGCGCGAGATGTAATCCACGCATCAATTTTGATCGCATCACCGGGCCCGGCGCACCATGCGCCGGGCCCGTTGTTGTTTTCCCGCTACATTGCGATTGGACCGCTGCAAGCGGTGCGCGTATGATCGCTCGTGTCCATGCGCAATCGCACGAGAACGGTGACCGTGGGAAGCGGGGAATGGAAGGGCCGCGTGCTTCGCTATCCCGACGATCCCGGGCTGCGGCCGAGCATGCAGCGCACCAAACACTCGATGTTTTCGTCGCTGGGCAGCCGCCTGCGCAGTGCTGTGTTCGCCGACCTGTTTGCGGGCGGCGGCGCGGTCGGGATCGAGGCGCTCAGTCTGGGCGCCGCCTTCGCGCACTTTGTGGAGACCGGGCGCGAAGCGGTGGCGGCACTGGAGGCCAATCTGGCCATATGCGGCGTGCCGGCTTCCCGCTATCATGTGCACCGGGCCCGGGTGGCGGAGCTGCTGGCTCGTGAACCGAATCCCATGGCCGGCTCCTCTATTATATATGCGGATCCGCCGTATGATGCCGACCTGGCCGCCGAGCTCCTGGATGCGCTGGACGCCGCGCGCTTTCCGGATCTGGACGAGGTGGTGGTGGAGCACCGCACCAAACAACGCGTCGTGCCGCCGCCGTCCTTGCGCATCGAGCGGGAGCGTCGCTTCGGCGACACCACGTTGACGTACCTCATTCCCGCCGCGCACGGTGAGGAAGGCTTGCGATGACGAGAGCACTCTATCCCGGCACCTTCGATCCCATCACCAACGGCCACGTGGATCTGATCCATCGTGCCAGCCGTTTGTTCGACGAGCTCGTGATTGCGGTCGCCGAATCCAAGAGCAAGGGTGCGCTGTTCGACCTCGAGGAGCGCACCGATCTGGTGCGGCGCTCCATCGTGCGCGTCAAGAATGTGCGCGTGACGAACTTCAATGGCCTCCTCGCCGATGAGTTCGAGAAGCAGAAAGTCGACGTCGTGATTCGCGGACTGCGCGCCATTTCGGACTTCGAGTACGAGCTCATGATGGCCCTCATGAACCGCAAGCTCAGCGACCGCTTCGAAACCGTGTTCCTCATGCCCAGCGAACAGTACGTGTACCTGCACAGCTCGCTGGTGCGCGAAGTGTACGCACTGGGCGGCGACATTTCGCACCTGGTGCCCCCGCCGGTGATGCAGGCGTTTCGCCGCAAGCGCCAGGTGAAGGTGGGTGCGGGTGGACGGCGCGGGCCCCACTCCGCCGGACGGCGCCCGGGACGTACCACCGCGGTGCGCGCGCGGCGAACACCGCGAGGTTGACCCCGGGCGTCACTTCTGTTAATTTGCGGGCTGTTCCGCCGAGTTTCTTCTCCCCGGCTTCTTCTCCCGTTAATCTTTGACCTGATTCGGAGCGATCTGTGTTCATCGATCATGTCACCATCGAGGTGCGCGCCGGCGACGGCGGCGACGGCTGCGTCTCGTTTCGCCACGAGAAGTTCGCGGCCCAGGGCGGCCCCAACGGTGGCAACGGCGGCCGCGGCGGCGACGTGATTCTGGTGGGCTCCCGCCATCTCAACACGCTCATCGATCTGCAGTACAAGCGTCACTTCAAGGCGGGGCGTGGAGAGCACGGAAAAGGCAAGAGCCAGACCGGCGGCGACGGCGAGGACGTGCTGATTTCCGTGCCTATCGGCACCGTGATCAGCGACGCCGACAGCGGTGACCGCATCGGCGAGCTTGTCGAGGACGGCGAGCGTCTCATCGTGGCGAAGGGCGGGCGCTATGGTCTCGGCAACGAGAACTTCAAGACGCCGTCCAACCGCACGCCGCGCCAGTTCACCTACGGTGGTGACGGCGAAGCGCGCCGCCTCGCCATTACCCTCAAGCTCATCGCCGACGTGGGCCTGGTGGGAGAGCCCAACGCGGGCAAGTCCACGCTTATCAGCGTGGTCAGCGCGGCACACCCCAAGATCGCCAACTATCCGTTCACCACCACGACACCGGTGCTTGGCATCGTGCGTCTCGACGAGCACGAGTCGTTCGTCATGGTGGACATTCCCGGTCTGATCGAAGGCGCGCACCAGGGACGGGGCATGGGGAAAGAATTCCTGCGCCACGTCGAGCGCTGTCGCGTGCTGCTCTTCATGATCGACGTGATGAACCCGGATCCGGCGGAGAGCTATCACATGTTGCGCAACGAATTGATGCGCTACGACCCCGTGCTGCTGGAGCGAAAGAGCATCCTTGTGCTCACCAAGTGCGACCAGCTGCCCGGCGGTGTGACCGGCGTCGATCCGGAGTTGTTGAAACTGCACGAGCCCACCGTGGCGATTTCGGCGGTGGCCCGGCAGGGTCTCGATCAATTGTTGGGAAAGGTGGCGATGGTGTTACGCGCATAGGGCGAGTGTGGAGGTGGGGAAGTGGATGCGCGAAAGAAGATCGAGCTCTTGCTCACCCCCGGCGTGAAGCCGGCGGAGTGGGACCTGCTCGAGAGTGTGGCACGCGCCGCGGAACGCGGCGAAGAAATGAATGTCGACGACGTCATCGGGAGGCTCCAGCTCACGCGCGTGTCGAAGACGGCGGTTGAAAAACAGTTCCATAGCATGACGCGCGCGGGCGCGCGCGTGCTGATCCGATGGGACGATGAGTTTCCCGCCGGGTTGCGTCAGATACCGTCGGCGCCGCCCGGCCTGTTCGTTCGCGGGCGGCTGCCCGCCCACGAGATGCCGGCGGTTGCCATCGTCGGCACACGCAAGCCGAGCATTCCGGGAACGCGGTTTGCCCGACAGCTCTCGCGCACATTCGCGCTGCTTGGAATCACCGTGGTGAGCGGGATGGCGCGGGGCATCGACACCGCGGCGCACGAAGGTGCCCTGGGCGCGGGCGGACTCACGGTGGCAGTGGTGGGAACCGGAGTCGATGTGGTGTATCCGCCCGAGAACGACGACCTCATGCGGCGCATTGCGGCGGAGGGCAGCGTTGTGTCGGAACAGATGTGCGGAATGATTGCCATGCCCGGCGTGTTTCCGCGCCGCAACCGCATCATCAGCGGCCTGTCGCGCGCC
>DATNGX010000188.1:0-3988 GCA_035605755.1 Candidatus Krumholzibacteriia bacterium | reverse complement strand
AACAACAACCACGGCACGCTGGTGGGAGGCATGACGCTCACCACCGATCGCTTTGGCGGCGCCAACCGTGCGTACTCGTTCAACGGCACGAATTCATATATCAGCGTTCCCGCTTCGGCGAGCTTGAACTCGCCGAGCACGGGCTGTACGCAAGCCGCGTGGGTGTATCTCTACGGTACGAGCCTGGTGGGATCGGGATTCAACCCGCTCCTTATGAAGAGTCTCACCGGCGAAAATGGATTCATGTACCGCATGATTGCCAACCCCGACTACATCGGTGCCGCCTTCAACAACTGGAACACCGCCATGAGCGCCGCGCAGGCCACCCCGCTCAACCAGTGGCATCACGTCGCCACGGTGTTCAACGGCTCGACCGTTCGCTACTTCTATGACGGCGCATTCATCGGCACACAACCGATGGTGATGACGATCACGCCGGACAACCGCCCGCTCACCATCGGCGCCGACACACCCGGCGTTTTCGAGATCTTCAACGGCAAGATCGACGACGTGTGCATCTATAATAGAGCGCTGAGCGACGCGGACATTCTGCAACTCAAGAACCAGACCACGGTCAGCGCGGTTTCGGGACTCACACCCCGCTTCACCATCGGCCGGGTGGTTCCCAATCCGGCGAGTGCCGCGAGCCGTCTCGACTTCACGATGTCGGAATCGCAATACGTGGAGATCGCTGTGTATGACGTCACGGGCAGACGCGTGCGCAACCTCGTGTCCGGCATGCGCGCCCCGGGCGAGCATGCGGTGAGCTGGGACGGGCGCGACGAACGGGGATTCGACACTCCGTCGGGCCTCTATTTCTTCCGGATGAAAAGCGGTAACCAGGCGATAACCGCGCGCCTTGTGCGCGTGCGGTGATTCGGTTGCGATTTTTTCTCGCGCGAAATATCCGGGAGCGGTATAACGTCCCTGATTCGCGTGAAACACGTCCGGCTAATCGTTGCCGCTTCGATTGCCCTTGTGGCCATCATTGGCTACGCGGCCTTCAAGCTCACCCCATGGCCCTCCGTGTGGCTGATCCGGCACGCCTATCACGACCACGCCAGCAAGGCGAACGCATCGCTGGCGCCGCTGGTTCCGGGCCGCGTTTCGGCCACTTATGATCTGAGCTACTCCCGCGGCGAAGGCGATGCGTCGTTCGATGTGTTTGCCCCGGCCGATGCCACGCGACCGCTTCCGGTCGTGGTCTGGGTGCACGGCGGCGGTTACGTCGCCGGTTCGCGCTCCGACCTTTCCAACTACCTGCAGATACTTGCCGCGCGCGGCTTTGTGACGGTGGCCATCGACTACTCGCTGGCACCGGGTGCACGCTTCCCCACGCCCGTGAAACAGACCAACCAGGCGCTCGCGTACTTGAGCGCCCATGCGGACGAGCTCCACATCGACAGCCGGCGATTCTTTCTGGCCGGTGATTCGGCCGGCGCCCAGATCGCCGCACAAACTGCGTTGGTCATCTCGGATTCGTCATACGCGAAGAGTCTTGGTGTCGACGCGGGGATATCACGGTCGACGTTGCGCGGAATCGTCCTTTACTGCGGGCCCTACGATCCGACCTTCATGACGTCCGAGGGAATGCTGGCCGACTTCAAGCGTACGGTACTCCTGTCGTACATGGGCACGCGTGATCCGAACGATCCGCGGGTGGCGGCGATCGCGGTGACGCCGCACCTGTCCTCCAGCTACCCGCCCGCTTTCATCTCCGTTGGCAACGCCGATCCGCTCGCGCCGCAATCCCGCGCCCTGGCCCGGACCCTGGCGGAGCTCGGCGTCCCGGTCGACACCCTGTTCTTCGCGAGCCATATTCCGCCGCTTCGCCACGGGTATCAGGCGTTGCTCACCACGGATGCCGCGCGCCTCGCGCTCGAACGCTCGGTGGCGTTTCTCACGGCAAACATGTGATCGACGGGCATCCGCAATCTTTCTGGACAGCTCAAAAGCACTGGCACAATACTGGCGATGCCCCCGGGATATCCGAATGGGACGGCCGAAACGCGGGTTTTGTGGCGCCGCGACGCGGTTTTTCCCCCATTTGGAGGCGACGGGGATCGCATAATTGCCCATGCGTCCGCAGACTCTGATAAGCGCGTTGTACGGTCAGACACGAGGCTATCGCCGCCTGTCGATCCGTCGCGAGGTTGCTAGAAATGAACAGCTCCCGCGCGCCATCCTCGCCGTTCGCTCCGACCGGCTGCTGCGCGAACATGTGCAGCGCTGCATCAGGCGGTTCCCGACATATGCCGAACGAGTGAAGGCGCATCGCGGATCACTTCCCCGCGAGGGCGAACCGCTGCGCCTGGCCGAGCTTCCCATCTGGACCCGGCTGGACCAGATCGAGTTTTTCGCCGCCCAGGAACGTCCGGAAGACTCTCACTACGTGCATGAGTCCGGCGGTTCGACGGGCATCGTGGTTCGTTTCCACATCACGCGCGAGAGCTACGAATGGCGGACCGCCATCATGGATCGCGTTTATGGCTGGGCGGGCGCGGAAGAGGGTTCCAAGAGCCTGCACATCTGGGGAACCACCAAAGCGGCAACCCGTGTACACGGATTCAAAGTGCTCGTGCACCGCGCACTGCAGAGGCGACGGTACTTCAACACGCTGCGCGAGTTCACTGACGAGGAGCGCGCCGCGTGTTGCGAAGCCATCAATCGCATGCGCCCGAACGCCATCGTCGGCTATACCGGAATGCTCGTCGACATCGCCCGCTATGCGCGCGAACACCAGGCCCTCGACTGGAAAGCTCCCACGCTCATCAGCACGGCGGAAACACTCCAGTGCGGACAGCGCGAGCTTTTGCAGTCACAGCTCGCGCACGAGGTCTTCGATTCCTACGGTTCGCGCGAATTCATGAACATCGCCAGCGAGTGCTCTCTGCACGCGGGATACCACATCAACGCCGACAATCTTCGCGTCGAGATCGTCGATCCCTACGGCAATCCGGTGGATGCGGGTGTGGAGGGACGTATCGTGGTGACCGATTTCCGCAACGCCGCCACTCCCTTTGTTCGTTATGAAGTGGGGGACATGGGAGTCATGGCGCCTCCCGGTGAGTCGTGCCGCTGCGGACGGCCGTTGCCGCTTCTGCGCCGTGTCGAGGGTCGCACACAGGACGTGATTTACACGCGTCGCGGCATGGTCAGCGCGCTCAACATCCAGGATGTGCTGGAACACTTTGATTGGATCGAAGGCTACCAGCTCATCCAGCCCGCGCGCGATCGACTCACCGTAAAACTGCTCTCGCCCTGCGAACTCACGGAAGAACGGCTGCTTCCTGTGCGCGCGCGGCTGCGCACGCAGCTCGGTGATCTCAGCGTGACCATCGAACGCGTGAGTGAGCTCACGCGCCGCCCCAATGGCAAGATCGAGATGGTCACGTCCTGCATCGAAGCCGCCTGATCTCTCTATCTTTTTGCTACTTCGAGAACACGGCGCTCAGCCGCGCCAGCGCAAGCGCCGCGAGCAGTAGTCCGACGTCGCGCAGAACGATGTCGTAGTATCCGGGGATCAGCAGCAGATTCACGATCACGAGCAAGAGCCACGCCGCCACGATCAGCGCACCGAAGCGCGGCTTGAGCAGAACGAGAATGCCCGCCACAATCTCCACCGGACCTGCGCAGCGCATGAAAAGCTGCGGATCGATCCGGCTCGCAATCAACGGACACACGAATTTCGGCCACTGGGTGAGAAGATTGAAGAACTTGTCGAGCCCCATGACGAGCGGCGCGACCACGAATCCAATGCGAAGCAGTCGGTAGGCGTCAAACGCGGGATTACCTGCCGTCGTTGCGGCAGACGTCTTTCCGGCCATATCGGACCTCCGGTTAGGGCGCGGCCATGATACCCTTGGTGCCCAACGGAGGACAACGAAATGGTTACTGCCAACGAACACGGCGACGATCCGCGCTCGCTGCCCGTCCTGCGCGCGCTCATCGACGCCATCGATCACGACGTCCTGCAGCTTCTATCGCG
>DATNGX010000187.1:0-4981 GCA_035605755.1 Candidatus Krumholzibacteriia bacterium | reverse complement strand
TGACACCGATCGAGCGCGGAGTGCACGCCAACAAGGATTGCGCGCATCGGGTTGCATCGGGAACGCGGCAGCCATGAATGCGTTGAAAGACGGAGGAGCGCGTGTGTGCGGGTTGTCACCAATTCAATTGATGCCAGCCGGGCGAAGACCACGCACGTGCTCCGCAATAATTCGGTCCCGGTGGGTTGTGTACGCGCTTCTCGGGTGGTAGACTTAAGTAAATCCACATTGCACGTGGAGAACACGGATATGCGTGCAATGCCACCCTCGGAAGTGTACCCGCCTGGCAGTAATTCCGGCTCGCGACCGGAACGGACCCTGATTCCTGTATCGCCCCGGAGGTTAACGGTGAGCGAACGGTCGACATTCTCCAGAGCGGAATACCGCGAAGCCTTCGATGCGTATGTCGAATCTGCGCACGAAGTGCCGAACGCCGGTGCGCTCATCGCACGCCAGGCGCTGCAGGCGGGCTCGTCGCTCTCCGAGTTCATGGAGGACGTCGTGTCCACCGTGACGGAAGCGCTGCGCAGCGCCGGAGAGCCCGCGCAGACGGACCGGGTGCTGGACGCAACGGGATCATTTGTTCGCGACAGTCTTTCGCCGTTTGCGGAAGAGTTGCAGGCAGCGCTCGATTCCAATCAGGGGTTGCGCAGCCAGAACGATCGCATGGAAGAACGCGTGCGACGCATTGCGCACGAGATTCACGATTCGTCGGCGCAGTTTCTGGCCTCCGTTCACGCCGAGCTGCACCGCGCTCAAGAAAGCGCCCCGGCGGAAATCGCGCCGCGCCTCGCGCGCATACACACATTGTTGAACCAGGTGGAGTCTGATCTGCACCGGTTCTCACACGAGCTTCGCCCCACCATCCTGGACGACCTTGGTCTGGTCCCTGCGCTGCACGAACTGTCGCGGAGCGTCGGCCGTGAAAACGGGATGGTGATTGCGGTGGAGGGGCCTCCCGATGGCCGCTATTCGCCTGCAGTTGAGATAGCCTTGTACCGCACGGTGCAGGACGCGCTATCGGGAGCAGAGAAGTACGGACGCGTGAAACGTGTCCGGGTCAGTGTCGAGAAGAGTGAAGACGAAATCCGTTGTTCCATCTCCGAGGACGGGCCCGGCAGGAAAGCTGCGAGCCGGTCGTCGTGGATGGAGCAGGGACCCGGTTTGATCGGCATCCGCGAACGCCTGGCCGCGCTGGGCGGAACGCTCGCGTGCGAGAGCCGTGCCGATGGCCGAGGATCCCGGCTGGTTGCCAGCATTCCTTTGGAGGTTCGACATGTCGCTTCGCGTTTTAGTCGCTGAAGATCATCAGTTGGTAAGTGACGGCATCGTGGCGCTACTGCGCGCTGCCGGGCATGAAATCGTGGGACGCGCATCCGACGGGCAGACGGCGGTCCGCCTGGCCGAGACGCTGCATCCCGACATCGCCGTTCTGGACGCTTCCATGCCGCTCCTGAACGGGATCGACGCATCGCGCGCCATTCAGCGCGTTCGTCCCGACACCAAGGCCATCATTGTGACGGTCCATGACGAGGACGAGTATGTGCTCAACGCATTCCGCGCCGGCGTGCGCGGCTACGTGTTGAAAAAGCAGGCAGCGGCAGATCTGCTGCAGGCCATCAAGGAAGTGCAGGCCGGCTCGGTCTACGTGAGCCCGGGCATGTCGCGCGCTCTGGTGGATGCCGTGCGCACCAACACGGAGATGCGGTCCGATCTGCTCACCGGCCGCGAGCGCGAAGTACTGCAGCTCGTCGCCGAAGGGAAGACGTCGAAAGAAATCGCGTCCGTGCTCGATGTCAGCGTGAAGACCGCGGAGACGCACCGCGCGAACATCATGAACAAGCTCGACATTCACGAGACGGCGGGTCTGGTCCGATATGCCATTCGGCATGGCATGGTAGAGGCCTAGACAGTTTCAGCGTCCCGCTTTCGGACGATCACAGTATGGAAGCGGGACCTCTGCGGCGGCTAACATTCAGGCCGCAGTGAGAATCATACAACGCGTTACAGCCAAAACGACGCGTTCCTCCCTTCTCCGGCGCGGTTGTCCGGGTGTTCTGGCGAGGGTCTTCAATGCTCGGCGATTTCGTAAGAAGCCGCCTCGAGCGAAAGATCTGAACCGAGCGACCGGGCGACCGCGCCGCGAGTCTTTTCAGGACCCAAACAAGTCATTGCCAGCGCGCGGCTGTGTGCGCGACTCTCTTTCCCGTGCTCTACGAGCCCCGACAAACGAAGCCCATTTCCACCCGAGGATTCATCCTGCGCATGCTGCGACATGGCGGCGCGGCACTGATCCTGGTCAGCGCGTCGATCGCGGTGGGAATGGCCGGCTATGAGCACTACGAAAAACTCGAGTGGCGCGATGCGTTCATGAACGCCGCCATGCTCCTCGGCGGTATGGGGCCGGTCGAATCGCCCCACACGCCGCACGGAAAGATCTTCGCGGGCTGTTATGCGCTCTATGCCGGGCTCGTGTTCATCGTGAGCGCCGGCGTCATCGGTGCTCCCGTCGTCCACCGCATCATCCATCGCTTCCACGCGGCCGAAGAAAAAGCCGAGCGGTCATGAAAAAACGCGCCCGGTTGCCCGGGCGCGTTTCTTGGAAAAGAACGCTCGCTGTCGCTCGCGTGTCTACTTCTTCTCGGCGGGTGCCGCGTCCTTGCGGTACGCCTTGACGATGGTGACGGTCTCCGTCGGAACGTCATTCATGCCGTTCTTCATGCCCGTCTTGACCTTGCCGATCGCATCCACCACTTCCTGGCCCTTCACAACCTTGCCGAAGACCGCGTAGCCGAAGCCCTGCGGCGTGTTGTCCTTGTGGTTCAGGAACGCGTTGTCCTTCGTGTTGATGAAGAACTGCGACGTGGCGCTGTTGACGACGCTCGTTCGCGCCATAGCGAGGGTGTACTTGTCGTTGGTGAGTCCGTTGCCGGCCTCGTTCTCGATCGGGGGCTTGCCGCTCTTCTGCGCCATGTCGGCGGTGAAGCCGCCGCCCTGAATCATGAAGTTGTCGATCACGCGATGGAAAATGAGTCCGTCGAAGAAGTGGCTGTCGACGTAATCGAGGAAGTTCTTCGAGGAGATCGGGGCCTTGGCCTCGTTGAGCTCGACTTCGATGATGCCTTTGGAAGTTTCCAGAACGACCACGGGATTCCCCTTTTTGTTTTGGGCGCATGCCAGACCGACAGTCAGCGTCAGGAGCGCTGCGGCGGCCGCAAGTCCCACCAGATACCGTTTCATGTATGAATGCCTCCGAGGGTGCTGAACACGAAATCGGCGGGCCGTTTCTGAGCCCGCCGCTCCGGGAACATTAGCGAATGGAGGGGGCAGGGTCAAGGCCGCCGGGCGGGCAAACGGGGCTAATGGCGGCGGGCCCAGAGGTTCAGGACCAGTGTGAGAACGAGGCTCAGGATGATCCCGGTCATGATGGGAGCGTAGAGGGTGAAGTTGCCCTTTCGGACCACGATGTCGCCCGGCAGTTTACCCACGAAGGGGACCTTTCCCGCGAGCATGACGAGGCCGCCGACCGCCACCACGGCGAGGCCGAAGATCACCAATGTGCGCCCGAGCTCCTGAGTCATCGCCCGAGATGATAGGTTTCCAGCCGCTTCAATTGCAAGCGCACGGCTCCTTCCACTATCATCTTTGTGCCATGGGAAATCAGCGCAATCGAACCCTGATCGGGACCTGGCTGGTGGTCTGGGGGATGCTCCTCCTGATGGTGAGCAATCACGTGCTCATCGGGTGGGACAACCTCTGGCCCTGCGTCCTGATCGTGAGCGGCGTGGTGATGCTGCGCGTGTTTCAGACGCGGCTCAACTTCGGCGTCGTGTTTGCGGCCACCTGGGCGATCCTGCTGGGGGGCTTCCTCACCTCTTTTTCGTCGGGGCTGGTGGGTTGGGGAGTGCTGCGGACCTGGTGGCCGGCCATTCCCTTCATTATAGGGACGTCGTTCATCGTGGCCTCGGCGGCCGTGCCGCGCAACAACGCCGGCAGCGTCATCGGGGCTCTCGTCATCTTCATGAGCGTGGCGAGCTTTCTCTACGAGAAGGGGACCATCAGCGAGCGCGTGGCGTCTCCATTTCTGCGCTTCTGGCCTTTCGTGTTCGTGCTCTCGGGCTTCATTCTGATGCGCCGCGACGCGACCTCACGCGCGCAAAGCGCGCGTGTGCAGGCGCCCTCGCCGGTGAACCCGTACGACGCAGGAGCTCTCTCCACGGATATTGAGAAGGAGATTCTTCGTCGCGTGCGCGCCGCGAAAGGATCGCACGCAGCCGCGAGCGCTCTCGTGCACGAGCTCAAAGGTCGCTTCGATCGTTTCTCGTGGGTGGGGATCTATCGCATGCAGGATGGCGCGCTCGTGCTCGATGACGCCGAGTTTCTCGGGAGTGCCCCCGAGCACCGGCAGATTCGTCTCAGCGAAGGCGTATGTGGTGCAGCCGCGCGCGAGCGCGAGACGCAGATCGTGCCCGACGTGTGCAACGACGAACGCTATCTCTCGTGCAGCCCGAGCGTGAAGTCCGAGATCGTAGTTCCCATCATGGCCGACGGGGAAGTGATCGGTGTTCTCGACATCGACAGCGACGAGCTCGACGCCTTCTCCGACGACGACCGCCGCTTCCTCGAAAACCTGGTCGGAAAAGCGTCCCGCCTGATCCGCGTCCCCAGCGTCTCCGCCGCGTAGCGCTTGCTATTGGAGGCCCTCATGCGAAATGCCGCATGGATATACGTTCTGGCCGTGATGTTCGCCGTGGCTTGCGACGACGATCCCGTCTCCAACCACACCAATAACATTCAGCACGCGCCGGCGCTGGTGGACCAAGAAGCGGATGAAGCCTCGTTATGGCTTTCCGGCGAAATCACCTCGCCACTGGCGCTGTACGGGACCATCCAATCCGATCTCGCGGCCATTCGTGCGGACTACGCCGTGAGTGTCCCCAACGTCTCCACCAAGTTCAGGCCCAGGTGGGTGTCATCGATG
>DATNGX010000186.1:0-5430 GCA_035605755.1 Candidatus Krumholzibacteriia bacterium | reverse complement strand
CCTTGGCCCCGACTTCGCGTGGTCGTTCAATACGGCCGAAGGATTGTTCCCGGAAGGCGACTATTATGTGGGCGCTTTCATGGACGTAACCGCTCCGTTCGGGGAGTACCAGCCTGCCTTCGAACCGGCGGGTTTCTATGGTGGTCTTCCCGGCCCCACGGTAGTTCATCTCTCCAATGGAACTGACGTCCACGGGATTGCGTTCGAGGTGGTGGATGTTCCGGGCGTTCCCTCGCCCAGCAGCATCACCAGCAGTGTGATCTGGCCGAAGGCAAAGCACAATGCGGCCTTCCAGCGTCTGGTCGATTTCGTCCGCCAGAGCCAGCAGCAGGCGAGCCGCTAACGGTCGTCTGAGCGGCCCAGGGCAGTGATAGCGCAAAGGCCCCCGGGGTTCCCCGGGGGCCTTTTTTTGCCCATTGACGACCCCCGGCAACCATGCTAGTTTTTTCGCACGTGCTAAATTTTCAGCACAAAATCACTGCCAAAGGAAACCTGCCATGAAACCGAAGCGTACCCTCAGTCGTCTAAGTCGTCGGGAACGGGAGATCATGGACGTTCTCTTCCAGATGGGCCGCGCCAGCGCGGCCGAAGTCCATGAGCGGATCCCATCCCCACCCAGCTACTCCGCCGTTCGCGCCACCATGCGCATTCTCGAGGAGAAGGGCTTGCTCAAGCACGATTACGACGGAAAGCGCTACATCTACCGCCCGGCGCTGGGCCAGAGCCAGGCGCGAAAGACGGCGGTGGATCACCTGCTGGACACCTTTTTCGCAGGCTCCGCGGCCGGCGCCGTGATGGCGCTCCTGGAAAACCCGGGACAAGAGATATCCGAGGATGAGCTGGACCGTATGGCGGCCCTGATTGATCGGGCGCGCAAGGAAGGTCGATGAACATGGCCGCGATTCACACTCTGACATCACTCCTGGATTCAATCGCCTCCGTGGCGCTGGTGACCTGGCTGGTCCGGATCACCGTGCTGGCCGCACTCGCATGTATGTATCTGGCGCTGGCGCGCCGCGCTCAACCGGCGCTGCGCCATGCCATCGCGGTCGGCAGCCTCTTCGCCGTCGTACTCCTGCCGGTGGCGTCGAAGCTGCTGCCGGCCGTCAGTGTTCCGGTGCTCAAGGCTCCGATTCCCACGATCACGGTGAAGTTCGACCAGCCCGGTTCACTCGCCATCGATACCTCAACTCGCCAGACGCCGCCCCCGGCAACCGTGGGTGCCATCGGCACCCCGGCGAAAGTGTTCGCACCCGCGCCGGTTCCGGTGACGACCACGCGCATCCTCGCCGCGCGCGCGTTGTCCGATGTGCGCGACGCGTTCCTTTCGTCGCGCAACTGGATCCGCTTCGCGATCGTCATGTGGGTGCTGGTGGCGCTGGGCCTGTTCGCCCGGCTGGCCCTTGCGTTCACGCGCGCGTACCGCGTGGCGCGCCGCGCCCCGCTCGTTACCGACGAGTTCGTGCGCGTGGAAATCGAGCGCGCGTGTCGCGCTCTGGGTGTCACACGCTGGATCGACCTCGCGCTTTCCGACGAAATCGCGGTGCCCATGGTGTTCGGCCTGGGTAATCCGCGCGTGATTCTGCCCGTGTCGGCGCAGACATGGTCGCGCGATCGTCTGTACGTCGTATTGCTCCATGAAATCGCGCACATTCGCCGCCGCGATTGCGCGTCGATGCTCTTCGCGCGCACGGTGAGCTCGCTGGTGTGGTTCCATCCGCTCGTCGTCATGTTGTCGCGCGATGTGCGCCGCGAGTCCGAGCGTGCGTGCGACCAGCTGGTGCTTTCCACCGGCGTGCGCGGCTCCGACTACGCCGAGCACCTGGTTTCGATCGCACGGTTGTCATCGCTGCGCGACCCGCTCGCGGCATCGACGCTCGCATTTGCAGCGCGCTCGACGCTCGAGCAGCGCGTCTTCTCGATTCTTGGAGGGCGTCTAAGCACCACCACGCGTCGCGCGGTCACCGCAATTGCGCTGGTGGGGGTGGTTGTATTCTCCGGCCTCGCTGCGGTGCGTCCGACGCACGCGGTGGTGACTGACGATTCGCCTCCGCGCTGGTTCCGCGTTCGTACCCTCACTCCGGCGCAGCAGGCGCAAATTGACCGGCAGGTCCAACGGCTCAACAAACAGCAGATCGGGCTCACCCCGGCGCAGCAGATGCGGCTCGACAAGCAGCTCCAGAAGCTCGACAAGCAGATGTTGACTCCGAAGGAACAGGAGAAGCTCAACAAGCAGGTCGAGAAGCTCAACAAGCAGATCAACCGCGCTGTGGAAAACCGGATCGACACCCGGGTTCAAAATCACATCAACTATCAGGTCCTGAATGCGGTCAATGTGGGACTCGAAGACGCCGACAAGGAATGCGACCTGGTGTGCGACAAAGCCAGCGACGGCGAAGAGTGGTTCGATCGCGCCGGCACGTATTACAAGGAGCGCAAGTTCGACAAGGCCGGTCGCGCCTACGAAAACGCCGCCCGCTTCGGTTACAAACCCGATGTTGCGTTCTACAACGCCGGCTGTTCGTTTGCGCTCTCGCACCAGGACGAGGTTGCCATCCGCATGCTCCGCAAGGCGCTCGAAAATGGTTTCGACGATCCTGAGAAATACGACACCGACGAAGACTTGAACTCGCTGCGTGGCGACAAGAATTTTCAGAAGCTTGTCGACGACGCGCGCCACTCCGACACGGGACTCCAGAGCCTGCGCCAGGCCGAGGACCAGTACCAGGGCCTCGAGCTGGCGGGAAACGCCGACAAGGGCAGCTGGAATCAGGTGGGCGTGGAGCTGATGCGCGCGGGTGCATTTGATCGCGCCGCGGAAGCGTTCGACAACGAATACAAGGCGAGCGGCGACATCGACGCCATCTACAACAAGGCGTGTGCGCGTGCACTGCAGGGAAAGAGCAAAGATGCGCTCGATCTGCTCGAGCAGTGCATCGCGGCCGGCGATGTCGACACCGGGCACATGCTCGGCGATCCCGATCTCATGTCGCTTCACGGCGAAAAGCGCTTCGACGAGCTCGTGGGCATGGCCGGCGACCTGAATCTCAGCTCGTCCTGGCAGAACGACGACAAGGCCTGGAAGGGCAACGAACAGAAGCGCTGGGCGCACGTGCTGCCGCGTTACGAGTCGGCGGCGCGCCGGTACCCCAAGATCGGCCGCGCGTGGGCCAACCTGGCCTTCGTCCAGCTCAAGGGTGAACAGGCACACAAGAGCGTCGAGTCGTATCAGAAAGCGCTCAATCTCGGTTTCCGCAATCCGGCCACGTTGTACAACCTCGGTTGCGCGAGCGCGCAGGCGGGAAATACCGACGCGGCATTCCAGTTCCTCGCGAAAGCAGAAAAAGCCGGCTTCGATGTGCATGGTTATGCGCAGTGGGACGACGACCTCGCTCCCTTGAAGGCGGATCCGCGTTGGAACGAGCTCAAGGATCGCTGGCAGGAAGAGGAGGGTCAGAAAGACCGTGAAAAAAACATCAAGAACTACGACTGATCTGTTGGTTGCGTTGTCCGTCGCGCTGGTGGCGGCATTTGCGCTCGGCGGCACCGCCCTGGCGGTGTCGAAGTCCGCGGAAAAGATCATCAAGAAGAAGGACAAACGCGATCGCATTGTCCACGCGCTTTCGTACAACGATCACGCGCGCTACGTCGTGGCCGGAAATGACGACGACGAGTACGGCGACGACGGTGAGTCGTGGTACGAACGCGCTCACAGCTATTACATGCGCGGCCGCTTCGACAAGGCGGGTCGCGCCTACGACAACGCCGCCAAGTTCGGTTACAACCGTGCCACGGCGTACTACAACGCGGGCTGTTCGTGGGCGCTCGCCAAGCAGCCGGACGCGGCCATCAAATCGCTGCAGGCTTCCTTTGACGAGGGTTTCGAAGATCTGGACATGTATGCCGAGGATGAGGATTTGAATTCGCTGCGCCAGGATCCCCGCTTCAAGAAGCTCATGACGCAGGTCCAGAATTCCGACGAAGCCACGCAGGAGAAGCGCGCGGCCGGACGCGAATACGATCGCCTGGCGGCTAGCAAGGATATCGACGACGGCGAATGGAACGCGGTCGGCGTCGATCTGTTGCGCGTCGGTGATTACGACAAGGCCTCGCTCGCCTTCGACAACGAGTTCAAACAGAGCCGCAATGAAGACGAGGACGCGATCTACAACAAGGCGTGCGCGCGCGCGCTGGCGGGGAAAACCGACGAGGCGCTGAAGCTCCTCGATCAGTCCATCGCCGCCGGCTCCGTCGACCCGGACCACATGGCCGAGGATGCGGACCTGACGTCGCTGCACAAGAACAAGAAATTCGACCAGCTCATCGACCTGGCCGAAGACCTCGAGCTCGATTTTCCCGGGTTCAAAGGCAACTCGTCGTGGAACATCAACGGCAAGCACATCTCCCACGGTATCTGGGATGACGAGAAGCATTGGGCCAAGGTGCTTCCGCGCTTCCAGGACATGGCGAAGAAGCATCCGACCTATGCTCGCGCCTGGTTCAACCTGGGTTACGCGCAGCTCAAGTCGGGAAACGCCGTGGCATGCACTCCGAATTTCCAGAAGGCGCTCGACATGGGCTACAAGCCCTCGACCATGATGTACAACCTGGCGTGCTCGACCGCGCAGGAAGGGAAGACAGACATCGCCTTTGCGTGGCTCGACAAGTCGGAGAAGGCGGGCTTCGAAGTGCGCAACAGTGCGCGCTGGGACGAAGACCTCGATCCGCTGCGCGCGGACAACCGCTGGCGCGAGCTCAAGAAGAAGTGGCGCGAGCAGGACCGTGCCGAGGCTGACAAGCACGGGGTGACCATCAACATGAACGACTACGATTAGACCAGTCAGACAGACAGCGCGCCGGACCTCCTTGCGCGCCTGAGCTCCCGGTTGCGGTCAGAGGCAACCGGGAGCTTTTGTTTTTGCTACACTGCTCCTGATGCGCGACTTCCTTCGCCGCCAGTTCTGGCTTCTTTTCTCTTTCACCGCGATTGCGGTGACCTACTACACGTACCGGAATCTCCCCGGCGATTACCTCTATAACGATGACTTCCGGTGGATGAGCCAGGCGCGCTACCAGATGACGCCCGGCAACGTGCTCACGTTCCAGGTGATCGGTTTCTTCCGGCCGCTGATGAACGTGATCTTTTTTGTCACCGAGCGGTTGATGCCCGGCAATCTGCACGCGTACTACGCCACCAATTTCGGCCTGCACCTTTTCTGCGGCCTGCTCGTTTTCCAACTTGTCGAGCGACTCATGCGCAGCAGCGCCGTCGCGGCGGGAACGGCGCTGTTTTTTCTCATCGCATCCACCCACTATGCGGCGGTGGGATGGATTTCCGCGCGCACCACGCTGGTCTCCACGCTCTTGTTGCTGTGGTCGTTGGTCGTGCTCGTCGATCGTCCGCGCGCGCGGTGGCGACAGGCCGCGGCG
>DATNGX010000185.1:0-12715 GCA_035605755.1 Candidatus Krumholzibacteriia bacterium | reverse complement strand
AAAACCTCATTGCTCTCGCTCCGCGCTTTGCGCGCGTGGTGCTGCCGCTTCCCATCGAGCAGGCGTTCACGTACGAAATTCCTGAAACCATGCAGGGACGCATCGCCGTGGGGTGCCGCGTCGAGGTTCCGTTCGGGAAGCGCTCTCTCTCCGGAATCGTGGTGGAGCTCGCCGAGAAGGCCGACTACGCGCGCACCAAACCCATCTCGGAGCTCCACGAAACCTTTGTTCCCACGCCGCTGCTCGAGTTGGCGACGTGGATTGCCTCCTATTATGGATGCTCGCGCGGTGAAGCCCTGCAGTCGGTGCTGCCGCCCAGCCTGAGGCGCGCCAAGATACGTGCCAGGCCCAAGGGCATCGCGCGCATTACCGACGAAGTGCTGCGCCGGAACGGCGAACAAAGCGACACATACGCGGCGGCTCAAAAAAAACTCGCGCGCGCGAAACGTCAACTTGCACTACTTACCGAACTCCTCAGTGCAGGCGGCGAAGCGCCCGTCACCGCGATTTTGGAGGAATGGGGTTACGATCGCGAGATACTCGACGGGCTGGTCACGAGAGGCATGGTCACGATCGAAGCCATCGAGAGGATTTCACCGCTCGATGCACTCGAAGGCAGGGTCGAGGTGCTGACCGCGGAACAGAATGACGCGCTGTCGCGCGTCGGCGATGCCCTCGCTTCGCGAGTGTTCTCTCCTATTCTCATCCACGGCGTCACGGGCAGCGGCAAGACCGAGGTGTATCTGCGCGCCGCGCGCCGCGTGCTCGACGACGGTGGCGGTGTGATCGTGCTGGTGCCCGAGATCGGACTTCTGCCGCAGGCGACCGCGCGTTACCGGCGTGCCTTCGGCGACCAGGTGGCCATCATCCACAGCCGGCTCACGGGACCGGATCGTTTCGACATCTGGGAACGCATCGAGCGCGGCGAGCATCGCGTGGTGGTGGGGCCGCGCTCGGCGGTATTCAGCCCGGTGAAGGATCTCCGCCTCATCATCGTCGATGAAGAACAGGACGAGTCGTACAAGCAGGACGACAAGCCGCGCTATCACGCGCGCAGCGTGTCACTCGTGCGCGGCCGCGACGAGAATCTCACCGTGCTGCTCGGATCGGCCACGCCGTCGGCGGAGAGCCTCCGTCACGCGGCCGAGAAAAAGTACGCGCTCGCCACGCTCCCGGGGCGTGTGGGCGGCGGTGCGCTTCCCGAGATCGAGCTCGTCGATATGCGCGAGGAGCACTCGCGCGGGCAGATTTTTTCACCCCGGCTGCTCGAGCGTCTCGAAAAAACTCTGGGCGACGGCCATCAGGCCATCCTCTTTCTGAACAAGCGCGGACATGCGCGCTACGTGCAGTGCAACGCGTGCGGAAACGTCGTCATGTGCAAGAACTGCGACGTCTCGCTCACCTTCCACCGCGTCGGCGACCGGCTCAAGTGCCACCTGTGCGGCTACGAGCGCGCATCGCCGCAGTCGTGCGAAGCGTGCAAGAGCCGCCAGCTCCACTACACCGGCGTCGGCACCCAGCGCGTCGAGCTCGAGTTGAAAGCGCTGTTCCCGGATACCGGTGTGCTGCGCATGGACGCAGACACCACGTCGGGCAAGGAAGGACACCGCCACATTCTCGAAGAGTTCAGCACGGGGCAGTATCCCATTCTGCTGGGCACGCAGATGGTGGCCAAGGGGCACCATTTTCCGAACGTGAACCTGGTCGGCGTGGTGAGCGCGGAGGAAGGGCTCAACTTTCCCGACTTCCGTTCCGCCGAGCGGACGTTTCAGCAGCTCACCCAGGTCGCCGGAAGATCGGGACGGGCGGGCACCCTGGGCGGTGTGGTGATCCAGACGTATTCGCCGGAGCACGCCGTCTTCCGCCATCTCGTCGCGCACGACTACGACGGCTTCATGCGCGAAGAGCTCGAGACACGGCGCGAGTTGAATTATCCGCCCTTCGCGCGCCTCGTGCTCGCGTGCTGCAGCGCACCGGATGCCGGCGCGCTGAACGCGTTCATGGAAAGCTGGGCCTCGGCGGCGCGACAGCTGCTGGCCCGGCGCAACGTCGCCGTGCTCGGTCCCGCGCCGCCGCTCGTGCCGCGCGTGAAGAACCGCTATCGCGAGCAGATCCTGTTGAAAGGCGCCATCAACCAGGGCGACAAGGACGCCGTGATGGCCGCCTACAACGATCTCAAGGCCCGCGGTCGCGGGCGGAGCGCCATCGAGTTGCGCTGGGACGTGGACCCGGAAACCTTCCTGTAAACGGCACGCCGTTCCGCGATTCCGGGCCCCCGCCGGGAGTTACGAGCCAGAATCGCCTTGACACCCGCCTGCGCGTCGCTTTTAATGATGGGGTATTCGCTGGCCATCCCCAGTACACGTGATTCCCTGACAACCCACCAAGGCAGCCCCGCAGGGGGGCATGTGCCACCCGGGATTCAAACTCACAAGCTTGATTCGCTCATCAACCCGCCGGGAAATGGGTTGCTCTCAAAAAGACTGATGAAGTAATGGTTCGGCCCGTGTACCGCGAACCGCCTGCCGGAGAGCAGGTCAGATGACTCGAGCACGCGCCCTCTGCATATACGCCGGTTTGATTGTCATTGCGGCGTTTGGATGCCAGTCGGTCAATACCACCAGTGCCAAGCTTCGCAATCAGGAAGGCAACTATGAGATGGCCATCAAGCTTGCGCAGGAGGCCGTCGCCAAGAATCCGAAAGATGCCGAAGCACACTTCCAACTGGGCGTTTCATACAGCTATCTCGACAGTGTGGCGCTGGCGTACCAGCACTTCATAAAGGCGAAAGAGCTCGATCCCGAAAAGACCGCCGACGCTGACAACAATATCCAGAGCAATTTCGCGAAGCATTACAAGCTGGGCCAGAGCTCGTTCAACCGCTCGGACCTGAAAACCGCTGCTTCCGAGTTTGAACTGGCGACAAAAGCGAACCCGACGCAGGCGGTTGCGTATTACAACCTGGCGGTCGCGTACCAGCGACTCGCGGAAGGCGATTCGGGCCTGCACGTAAAGGCGCTCAATGCGGCCGACAAGGTGCTCTCGCTCTCGAGCCCGACCGAGGCGAACTACACCAAGGCATTGCGTGTGGCGGGCGAAGAGCTGATCGTTCTGCATCGCGAGGACGAAGCAGCCCAGAGATTCAAGCGCCTGATCGACGAAGATCCGGCGAGCTACAAGATCATCGAAGATATTGGAACCGAGGAGCTCGACCAGAGAAACTACATAGCGGCGGCTGAATTCCTGAAGCTCGCGGCCAAAGCGCGCGAGAAGGTGGGCTCGCCGGATGCAAAGGTTTACTACAACATAGGCGTTTCTCTGTACAATTTGCGCAAAGAAGACCCGTCGCGCATCGACGAGGCCATCTCTTATTATCAGAAAGCGCTCGATCTCACTCCCGACGATCCCGACACGGTTTTCAACATTCTGGTCGCATACGCCGCCAAGGAAGACTGGTCGAACGCCGCACAGTGGGGCGAAAAGTACGTGAATGTAAATGCGAGTGACGCCAATGGATGGAAACTGCTCGCGCGCAGTTACACCGAGCTGGGCGAGAACGACAAGGCCGCGGAGGCCATCAAACGTTACGACATGTTGAAACAGCAGTAGCGGGGCCGGGCGCACCCGCGGGCAAAGATGGAACGCCTCTTGCAGGAATCCGAAGCCAGCGACGCGACCTCCCCGCTTCACAGAACCCGGCCACAGGCCGAAAGCATTGCTCGCGAATCAATTACTCTCTAAATCCCGGATTTTCAAGCAGGCCGCAGAACGGCGCATTTTCAATCAATTCGAAACGGGACGTCATCACCGTTAACAATTCACCTCTCACCATTCGGGTTTGTTAAGCACCCGACCCACCTATCGTGTCAGCTACCGGAGCAAAAAGAATGGATATCGCGGAGCTCAAGGGGAAAACCATCTCCGAGCTTCTCGATGTCGCCAACTCCCTCGAGCTAGAGGGAACCAGCAGCTTGCGCAAGCAGGAATTGATTTTCAAAATCCTGGAAGCGCAGACCCAACAGAACGGGCTCATCTTCGCCGAAGGCGTGTTGCAGGTCCTGCCGGAGGGCTACGGCTTTCTCCGCTCGCCGGACTACAACTACCTGCCCGGACCGGACGACATCTATGTGTCGCCGTCGCAGATCAAGAAATTCGATCTGCGCACGGGTGACACGGTTTCCGGCCAGATTCGAAGCCCCAAAGATTCGGAGCGCTATTTCGCGCTTCTGCGTGTCGAAGCGGTGAATCATGAACACCCCGACGTCGCGAAGACGAAACCCTTCTTCGACAACCTGACGCCCCTGTATCCGCAGGAAGCGTTCAACCTGGAGTACGATTCCGAGGATCTCTCCACGCGGCTGATGAATCTCATGTGCCCGTTGGGTAAAGGGCAGCGCAGTTTGATCGTCGCCCAACCGCGCACCGGCAAGACGATCCTCCTCCAGAAAATCGCCAACGCCATCACGGCCAATCACCCCGAGGTGTACCTGATCGTGCTGCTCATCGACGAGCGGCCCGAAGAAGTGACGGATATGGAGCGGACCGTGAAGGGCGAAGTGATTTCGTCGACCTTCGACGAGCCGGCCGAGCGTCACGTGCAGGTGGCCGACATGGTGATCGAAAAGGCCAAACGCCTGGTCGAGCACGGCAAGGATGTCGTCATCCTGCTCGACTCGATCACGCGTCTCGCGCGCGCCCACAACGCGGTCGTGCCTCACTCCGGGAAGATTCTCTCCGGCGGTGTGGACTCGAACGCGCTGCAGCGCCCCAAGCGCTTCTTCGGCGCGGCGCGCAACATCGAGGGCAACGGCAGCCTGACAATCATCGCTACGGCGCTGATCGAAACCGGCAGCCGCATGGACGAGGTCATTTTCGAAGAGTTCAAGGGCACCGGTAACATGGAGCTCGTGCTCGACCGCAGGCTCTCCGACAAGCGCATCTTCCCGGCCGTCGACATATTCAAGTCGGGCACCCGCAAAGAAGAGCTCCTGATCGACAAGAACGACCTCTCCAAGATCTGGATTTTGCGTAAGTTCTTGAACGACAAGCCTCTTATGGAGGCGATGGAATTCCTCCTGGAGAAGCTGTCCAAGACCAAAACCAACGCCCAGTTCTTGAAATCCATGAATTCGTAGGGGTTCACCTTGTATATTTGTCCATAGTGCAGGGAAGAGGCCCCTCCCCTCCGGTGGGGCCTCTTTTTTCAAGCTCAGATTCAAAGGTGGAGAGACAACAATGAAGCGACAGAGTGTGTTGGTTATCGGGCTGCTTCTGGTGGCGACGGCCGCATTCGCCGGTCTTCATACCCGAAGCGGCTGGGTGTACATCCAGAACAGCCAGTGGTCCGAGGCCGTCCGTGAGCTCAAGCTTGCGATCGCAGAAGATCCCAAGGATGACAAGGCTCAGTTCGGGCTGGGTGTAGCGTACGCCAGCATGGACAGCGTGGCTGCCGCGTACAAGCACTTCACGATCACGAAGGAGCTCGACCCCAAGAAGGCGAGGGACTGCGACAACAACATCCAGAGCCTGTACGCGAAGCATTACCAGGCGGGACAAAAGCATTTCGCCGGACAGAACATGCAGGGCGCCGCGCACGAGTTCGAGCTCGCGACGCTGGCGAGCCCCAAGCAGTCGGCCGGCCACTACAACCTGGCGGTGGCGTATTCGCGCCTCGCCATGAACGACTCCACGTATTACGACAAGACGCTCAAGGAAGCGGATACCGTGTTGGCGACCGCCGAAACGAGCGATCCCAACCACATGCGTGCGCTCCAGCTTGCTGCCAACACGCTGGTGTACATCGGCAAGCCCGAGGAAGCGGCAGCCCGCATGCAGAAGACGATCGACGAAGACCCGTCCAAGTACCAGCTCGTCGAGGACATGGGCAAGGACCTGATGGCGCAGAAGCCGCCCCAGTGGGCCGGCGCGGCGACATTCTTGAAGATGGCAGCGGACGCGCGCTCGAAGGTTTCGGCGGATGACGCCAACATCCAGCAGGCCATCGGCGTGTGCGAGTACAACCTGGGCAAGACCGACCCTGCGCATCTCGATGAGGCCGTCACGTGGTACCAGAAGGCCCTCGACATCGGCGGGGACAACAAGGAGACGGTGTTCAACATGATGGCCGTCTACGTGATGAAATCCGACTGGGAAAACGCAGCGCTGTGGGGCGAGAAGTCCGTGTTACTCGACCCGAACAGCAAGGAGAGCTGGAAAATCCTTGCCCGCGCCTATACCGAGCTGGGACAGAACGAAAAGGCGAACGACGCCCTCGGGCACTACCAGACCCTCAACGGCCAGTAATTCCGCCCCGGGGCCCGGCCTTGCGCCGGGCCCTTCGGGCAGGTATAATGCCGGTTTCCAATTTCCAATGGTCCGGCAGGAGTAATCCAGAATGAAGAAAGAAACTCATCCCCAGTACCACCCGGTGGTCTTTGTCGACCCCAGCGTGGGCGCCGAATTCGTCACCCGTTCGAGCATGAAGAGCAACGAGACCCGCGACATCGACGGGGTCAAGCACTTCGTGATCAAAATGGAAATCTCTTCGGCGTCGCATCCGTTCTTTACGGGCAAGCGCAAGTTCGTCGACACGGCCGGCCGCGTGGAGCGTTTCCGCGAGAAGTACAAGTACAAAGACACGTCGACCAACGAGACGTAGTTCGCGGGTTCCCATGTCTGATCAGCGCTTCAGTGTCGGTGGCCAGGCGGTCATCGAAGGCGTCATGATGCGTTCACCAACGTATTATGCAACTGCCGTTCGAACCCCGCAGGGCACCATTGTCATTCAGAAGACCCGTTACGAGGCGCTGACACACCGCTTCCGGTTTCTCAACGTCCCCATCGTGCGCGGAGCCGTCGGCCTCGTCGAGATGATGTGGATCGGGATCCAGTCGCTCACGTACTCGGCCGCGCAGGCCACCGACGAGAACAGCGACCCCAAGCCGAAGAAATCGGCGGCGTCGAACCTCATGGTGTTCGGCTCGGTGCTGTTCGCGCTGGGCGCGGGCTTTGCGCTGTTCTTCTACCTTCCGCTCTTTCTCACCGAGCTGACCGGCGTCCAGGGCAGCATTGCCTTCAATCTGGTGGACGGTGTATTTCGTCTCACCATCTTCCTCGCCTATCTGCTCATGATCGCGCGCTGGAAGGAAATGAAGCGCGTGTTCATGTACCACGGCGCCGAGCACAAGACCATCTACGTGTACGAGAACGAGCAGGACCTCACGGTGGCGAATGCGCGTCCCTATACGACGCTGCATCCGCGCTGCGGCACGAGCTTTCTGCTGGTGGTGATGCTTGTCAGCATCCTCGTGTTCTCGTTTCTCGGGAAGCCCGAAACCTGGGGCGACCGGCTGCTGCGCTTCGCCTTCATTCCGGTGATCGGCGGGCTCTCCTACGAGTTCATCCGCCTTTCCGCCAAAGAGCGCTTCGCGCCCTACCTCAAGGGCGCCGTCTGGCCGGGGCTCATGCTCCAGAAAGTCACGACGTCGGAACCGACCGACGACATGCTCGAAGTCGCGATCGCCGCTCTGGAGGCGTGTCTCGATTACGAGGATGTGGCCCTCAAGATTCCCGCCAACAGCTAGCTACCGGTCTCCCGTGCAAACGCGTTTTGACGAACGCGTACCAATTTCCGTATTGTGATCCCGTCAACCGGCGTAGCCAGTCCGGCCAATCCATGGCAACCAAATACGACCAGATACTCACACGCCTCGACGAGCTCACCACGCAGCTCGCCGATGAGAAGGTCATCCGCGACAACCAGCGTTGGAGAAGACTGGCCAAGGAGCGTTCCGACATGGAGGAGCTGGCCGAGGTGGCCGGCAAACTCAAGAAGCTCGAACAGACTATCGCGGACAACAAGTCGGTGATCGCGGCCAACGAGGACCCCGAGCTGGTGGAAATGGCGGCCAGTGAAATCGAAGGGCTCGAGGCCGAGCACGCCGCTCTGGACGAGCGCTTCCAGGTCCTCCTGGTTCCGCCCGATCCTGCCGACGAGAAGAACACAATCATGGAACTTCGCGCCGGTACCGGCGGCGAAGAATCCGCGCTTTTCGTGGGCGACCTCTACCGCATGTACACGCGCTACATCGAGCGCCGGGGCTGGAAGCTCGAGATCCTCTCGAGCAACGACACCGGCAAGGGTGGATTCAAGGAAGTCATTCTGCTCGTGAACGGTGCCGGCGCCTACGGCACGCTCAAATATGAGAGTGGCGTCCATCGCGTGCAGCGCGTTCCGGAAACCGAGGCGAGCGGGCGCATTCACACCTCGGCGGCGTCGGTGGCGGTCATGCCCGAAGCCGAGGAAATCGACGTGACGATCAACCAGGAGGATCTGCGCATCGACGTTTATCGCTCGGGCGGCAAGGGCGGCCAGGGCGTCAACACCACCGACAGCGCGGTGCGCATTACGCACATTCCCAGCGGGCTTGTGGTCACGTGTCAGGACGAGCGCTCGCAGCTCAAGAACCGCAACACCGCCATGAAGGTGCTGCAGACGCGGCTTTTCGATCGCGCGCGTTCCGAGCAGGACGCCAAGCTTGCCGCCGAGCGGCGCAGCATGGTGGGCTCGGGCGACCGCAGCGCCAAGATCCGCACCTACAACTTCCCGCAGCAGCGCATCACCGATCACCGCATCAACTTCACCACGCACAATCTGAGCGCAGCGCTCGACGGCGAAATCGACGAGCTGCTCGGTGCGCTGCGCAAAGCCGACGCGCTCGAGCGCGCGGGGCAGAAGTCGGAGTGAGCGTGCAACTGCGCGCGAGCAACATCCGCGAGCTGTTGCGCCTGGCGGAGCAGATGCTCGAAGCGCACCACGTGCCCAACGCGCGCAACAACGCGTTCTGGATGCTGTGTGACCTGCTGGGCTGGAAACCTGTCGATGTGTACGCCCACCATCGCACGCGGCTCTCCGACGACCTCCTCGACATCTACTGGGACATGATCGAAAGGCGCGCGGGTCGTGAGCCGCTGCAGTACATCGTGGGCTCGACCGAGTTCATGTCGCTGCCGTTCGAGGCGCGTCCCGGCGTTTTCATTCCGCGGCCCGAGACCGAGATCCTGGTCGAGCACGCCGACCGCATGCTGCGTGCGTTTCCCCTCCACCAGCCGCTGTCAGCGCTCGATCTGTGCTGCGGAAGCGGCATCATCGGCGTCGCGCTCGCCCACCGCATCGGCAATCTCGACGTCACCTCCGTGGATGTTTCCCCCGACGCGGTCGAATTGACGGCGCTCAACGCACGCAAGAACGACGTGTCCGCCCGCGTGCGCGTCGTGCAATCGGATGCATTCCGCTATCTCGAGAAGTGGTCGGAACAATTCACCGCCATTCTCTGCAATCCGCCCTACATCGAAAGCGCCGGCCTCGCGCGGCTGCCGCGCGAAGTGCGCGAGCACGAGCCCATGCTGGCGCTCGACGGCGGCGCCGACGGACTCGACTTCTACCGCCGCGTCATGCCGCTCCTCTGCCCGCGTCTTGCCGCGGGCGGAATGGTCATGTTCGAGATCGGCGACACCCAGGCCGACGCCGTGATGGAGCTCGTCCGTGGCGCGGGATTTGCGAAGGTTTTCGTGATTCAGGATCTTTCCGGCCGCGATCGCGTCGTGGCAGGACGACAGGAGCTCAATGGATAAGTTCATCGTCGAAGGACCGACACCGCTCTCGGGCAATGTGCGCGTGGAAGGCGCCAAGAACGCCGTGCTGCCGTTGATGGCGGCGGCTTTGTTGGCGCGCGGCAAGAGCGTCATTTCCAACGTGCCCGATCTGCGTGACGTCACGACGATGGTGAACATGCTCGATCTGCTCGGTGCCAAAACCACGCGTGACGGCGACGTGCTCACCATCGACACCACGCACGCTGACGGCATCGAAGCGCCTTACGACCTGGTGCGCACGATGCGCGCCTCGATCTATGTGCTGGCGCCGACCCTGGCCGTGCACGGTCGCGCGCGCGTCAGCATGCCCGGCGGCTGCGCGTGGGGGCCGCGTCCCATCGATCTGCATCTGATGGCGATGGAGAAGCTCGGAGCGCACATCGAGCTCGAGCACGGCTACATCGAAGCGCGCTGCGAGCGCCTGCGCGGCGGCGAAGTGAACTTTCCGATTTCGAGCGTGGGTGCAACCGTGCAGACAATCATGGCGGCGTCGCTCGCCGAAGGCACCACCGTCATCGGGAACGCGGCGCTCGAGCCCGAGATCGCGGATCTGATCCACGCGCTGCAGGAATGCGGCGTCGAGATCGAAGGCACCGACACGCCGCGCGTCGTCGTGCACGGCACGACGTCGGTCAAGCCGCTCGTGCACCAGGTGATCCCGGACCGTATCGAGGCG
Source organism: Candidatus Krumholzibacteriia bacterium (assembly GCA_035605755.1). Classification (GTDB taxonomy): domain Bacteria; phylum Krumholzibacteriota; class Krumholzibacteriia; order WVZY01; family JAKEHA01; genus JAKEHA01. The sequence continues at coordinate 2,385 of DATNGX010000185.1, read as the reverse complement.
GAGACTTTCGCGGGCGCGGCGGCGGTAACCGGCGGCGATATCACCATCACGCACTGCAATCCGGGTCACATGGCCTCGGTGCTGAGTGTGCTCGAAGCGTGCGGTTGTCGCATCGAAAGCAAGGAGAACACCGTGCGCGTCATGGGACCGAAGCGTCTCCAGGCGACCGACGTGATCACGCGCGAATATCCCGGTTTTCCCACCGACATGCAGGCGCAGATCATCGCCGTCCTGTGCTGCGCCAAAGGCGTGAGCACAGTGAAGGAAACCATCTACCCCGACCGCTTCACGCATGTGCCGGAGCTGCGCCGCTTCGGCGCCGACATCCGCCTCGATGGCAACCTTGCCGTCATTCGCGGTGCCGACAAGCTCGAAGGCGCGCCCGTCATGGCCACCGACATTCGCGCCAGCTCGGGACTGATTCTGGCGGCGATGGCGGCGCAGGGCCGCAGCGAAATTCTCCGCGTTTATCACATCGATCGCGGCTACCAGCGCATCGAGCTCAAGCTGCGTGCTCTCGGCGCCAATATCGAGCGCGCCGTACAGCAGTAGCGTGGGCGCGCGCGAGCACACCGGCGCACCGGCAGCGCGCCACTTCATCCTGGGCACCGCGGGCCACGTCGATCACGGCAAGACCGAGCTCGTGCGCGCTCTCACCGGCCACGACACCGACCGTCTCAAAGAAGAAAAAGAACGCGGTATCTCCATCGAGCTTGGCTTTGCTCCGCTCGAGCTCGCCCCCGGCTTGTTCATCGGCATCATCGACGTGCCCGGGCACGAGCGCTTCGTGCGCCAGATGGTGGCGGGCGCAGGTGGTATCGACATGGCCATGCTGCTTGTCGCCGCCGATGAAGGCGTCATGCCGCAAACCGTCGAGCACGTCGAAGTATTGCGCTCGCTCGGCATCGCGCACGGCGTGGTCGTCATTTCCAAGTCCGATCTCGCAACCGATGACATGCTGGAGTTGGTGCGCGAAGAAATTGCATCGCTGGTGCGTGGCACATTTCTGGAAAACGCCGGCGTCATTCCTGTGTCTGCGCGAACCGGGGCCGGCCTCGACGCGCTGCGCGCTGCAATCAGCGCTCTGGCGCGCGGGATCGATGTGCGCACGGCCGAGGGCCCTTTCCGTCTGGCGGTGGACCGGGTGTTTCACCAGAAGGGAATCGGCGTGGTCATAACGGGCAGCTGTTATGGAGGCCGGGTCCGTGTGGGAGATGAGCTCGAGCTCCTGCCGCGCGCGCTGCGCGCGCGTATCCGGGAGATTCAGAGCTTCGGTGCGAAGCGCGAAGAGGGTGTGGCCGGCGAGCGCCTCGCGCTGGCGCTGCACGGTGTGAAACTGGAAGACGTGCTGCGCGGCGACACGCTTGCCACACCCGGTCATTTTGCGGTGAGCGAGACCCTCGACGTTCGCATGGCGCTGTCCGAAGCGGGCGAGGTCGAGCTGGCCAATCGCGAGCGCGTGCGCATTCACCACGGCTCGAGCGAAGTGCTCGGACGTGTGATTCTGCTGGAGCACGATGCGCTGCACCGGGGCGAAAGCTCGCTGGCGCAGCTGCGTCTGGAGTCCCCGCTGGTGTGCGATGCGGGCGACCGGCTCGTGGTGCGCACCTATTCACCGCCGCGCGTCATCGGAGGTGCGGTGGTGATCAATGCGCGCGCCAACGCGCATCGACGGTCCGACACTTCGGCGGTTGAGCGGCTCCGGCATCGCGAAGCGGGCGAGCCGGACGACGTGCTCGAGAAAACGCTCGAGCGTGCCGGAATTCAGGGCCTTCCGGAAACGGAAGCCGACCGTTCGTTGGTTGCAATACTTGAAGCACGCGGCTCCGTCGTTTCCGTTTCCGGGCGTATCTACCACCGCCGCGTGTTCGCTGATCTGGCGGCGCAGGCGGTAGAAATGACCAATGCACATACCGCGGCGCATCCGCTGCAGTGGGGCATCGACAAGGAAGAGCTGCGCCGCCGGCTCGCGTTTCCGCACAGCGCGGCCGTGTTCAACCGCGTAATCGAGCTCATGGCGCAGTCGGCGCCGTTGTTCGTGCGCGAAAGCCGGGTCCGGGCCGGCACTCCTGAAATGACGCTTTCGCCCGCGCTCGCGCGCGCGGTGGAAAATCTCGTGGAGAGAATTCGCTCCGCCGGCGTGTCGTTTCCAACCCGCGACGAGCTGGCGGCCCAGTGGGACGCGCGGGAGCCGTTCGCCGAGGCAGCGCTGGTCCTGCGCGGCCGCCCCGAGATCGTCGAGCTGGCCGATGGCTGGATTCACCGCGACGCGTTCGAACGCACCATCTCGGTGCTGCAAACGGTGTTCGCGAGCCGGCCGGAGATTGCGGTGGGTGACCTCAAGGATGCGCTCGGCATCACCCGAAAACATGCCATTCCGCTCCT
>DATNGX010000184.1:0-8927 GCA_035605755.1 Candidatus Krumholzibacteriia bacterium | reverse complement strand
CGCCGCCGGGCGAGGTCGCTTTCACCGCCGTAGGGATCGATGCGCTGATCACCCGGAATGCGCTCGGCGATGGCGTTGATGGTGAAATCGCGCCGGCCCAGGTCGGCTTCGACGGGAAGACGCCAGTCGGTCTGGATGGCGAAGTCACGGTGCCCGGGGCCTGTCGACACTTCGGTGCGCGGAAACGCGATGTCGCACGCGGGCTCGCCCACCGGTGTGAAGTGGTAGACGCCGAAGACTTTCCCCACCAGCGCGACGCGGCCGTGCTGCGAGAGAATGGATTCCAGTACGGGGGGTTCGATACCGCGCACGAGATAGTCGGTATCCACGACGTCGTCCAGACCGAGCAGACGATCGCGCACCGAGCCGCCCACGCGGTAGAGCTCGCCTTGCCGGATAATGTCTTCCTGCCAGGCGGAGAGTGTCATGCGACTCACGCGTTCAGTGAACGCCAGCGCACCGGATGCTTCAGCCACAGAATGAAGCCGACCAGCGACGTGAGATAGGTGCCGATCAGCACGTACACGATGGAGAAGCCAACCGCCTGCGCCGCTCCCGCTCCCACCACCGAAAAGAAGTAGATCACAGTGGCCTCACGCGTGCCGAGGCCCGCGATGGAGAACGGGATCAGCTCGACCAGGGTCACGATGGGCATGATGAGGATAATGTAGTCGGCGCGCACCGGAAGCGACAGAATGCGCGCGATGTAAACCGCGAGAGTATAGATGAGTCCCCAGCACAACAGCGTGTAGAACGCCATCACGATGCCGCGCGCGGGGCGCGACGCGTGCACGCGCAGCGCGTCGTAGAAGGTGTGAAAGTTGTTCGATAGCTTGTCGCGAAAACGCTGCGGCACCATGATCGACACCACCGGCTTCAACATGGAGCGCACGAGCTCGCGGCGGGTGGCGATGACCGCGCACACGCCCAGCACCAGCACGCCTCCCGCGACCAGCGGCGCCGAGGGCAGCCGGATATAGCGCGCCGAAAAAAAGAACGCGCTCACGGTGCCGGCGGCGAGGACGAACCCCAGATCCCACAGACGGTCGACAAATACGGTGAGAAAGGCTTCTCCCAGGGTGCGGCCGGTATCGTTGCGCAGGTACACAGCCCGCACGGCGTCGCCCGCCTTGGCCGGCGTTACCGAGGACGCGAAAAAACCGATGGCCCACACCGTGGCGCTGCGCGCGAGTCCGTACTCGATGCCCAGGCTCCGGATCACGTAGTGCCAGCGCGCGCCGCGCACGAGCATGATGGCGAGCACGAGCAGGGGCGCCCACACCAGGTCGCGCGGGTTGATGGCCGTGAGCGTCGCCATGATCCGGTGGAAGCCCGTGCGGTACACGATCACGGCAAAGATCGACAGGCCCACCAGCGGCATCAGTGCGGTCAGGAGTTTCTTCAGCAACGGGAACCCATCCCTGGTCAAAGAGGTCCTTGCTATAAGGAATCGACACCCCTATAATACTCCAATCATAGTGCCTTCGGAGCCCGCTTGTGAAGCACGACAAAGTCACCATCAAGATCCCCCGGCCGCTGTACAACCGTGTTCAGCAGCTCATTGACGATTCCGGCTTCAATTCCCCCACCGATTTCATCGTGTATGTCCTGCGGGACGTGTTGAGCGAAAAAGGCGTCACCAACGCCGAAAAGTTCACACCCGAAGAGCTCGCCGCCATCAAGGACAAGCTTCGCCGTCTCGGTTATCTGGACTGACCGGCGCACCCGGAAGGAACGACGCTTCATGATCTCTCCACACGGCGGGACACTGGTCTCGCGAGTGATTCCCGCGGCCGAACGCAGCGCCGCCCTGGCGCACGCACGCACGCTTCCCGTCATCGATTTGAACGCGCGCGAAGCATCGGATCTGTTGTTGATCGCGATCGGCGGCATGAGTCCGCTGGAAGGATTCATGGGCCGCGACGCATACGAGTCCGTGCTCACCGGCATGCGCCTTCCCTCCGGTCACGTGTGGTCGCTTCCGGTGACGCTCGCGGTTTCCGACGAAAGCATTGCGAAGCGCGCCACCCCGTTTGAGGCCGCACTGCGCACACCGGACGGGAATATCGCCGGTATCATTTCCGTGGAAGAGTTGTACCGCCCGGACAAGGTTCGTGAGGCAACGCTGGCGCTTGGGACCGGCGATGAAGCACACCCCGGTGTGCAATACCTCAAGTCCACCGGCGCGACATACGCGGGCGGCAAGGTGCGGATGCTCGAGCGGACAAAGACCGGTCCCTTCGCTAATCGCGAGCTCGACCCCGCTGAAACCCGCGCCCTCTTTGCCGAGAAGAAGTGGGAACGCATCTGCGCCTTCCAGACCCGAAACCCCATTCACCGTGCGCACGAGTATCTGATCAAATGTGCGCTCGAAATCGTCGACGGATTCCTGATTCATCCCGCCATGGGCGAAACCAAGTCCGATGACGTGCCGGCCAGTGCGCGCATGGACTGCTACCTGGCGCTCATGGAACACTACTTTCCGTCCGCCAACGTGGCGCTGGCCGCGTTTCCCTACGCGATGCGCTACGCGGGTCCGCGCGAAGCGATTCTGCACGCCTTGATCCGTCAGAATTACGGCTGCACGCACTTCATCGTGGGACGCGATCACGCCGGTGTCGGCAATTACTACGGCACGTACGATGCGCAGAAACTCTTCTGGACCATCGCCGGCGAAGTTGCGATCACGCCCATCATGTTCGAGCACTCGTTCTACTGCCGGCGCTGCAACGGCATGGCGTCGCAGAAGACCTGTCCGCACGGCAACGCCGACCGCATTGTGCTGAGCGGCACCAAGGTGCGCGAGATGCTGCAGAACGGAGACGCGCTGCCGCAGGAGTTCACCCGTCCCGAGATCGCAGCCATTCTGCAGAAGCACTACGCGCAGAGCCGCGTGGGATAGAGCATGTCGCGCCGTCTTGCCGTCATCGGGCTCGATTGTGTCACGCCCGAGCTCCTGTTCGGACCGTGGCTCGACGAGATGCCGAATGTGCGCCGTCTCATGCAGGACGGTTTGCACGGAAAGCTCACCTCGACGGTGCCTCCCATCACCGTGCCGGCCTGGATGGCGATGATGACGTCGCAGGATCCGGGACAGCTGGGCATCTACGGTTTTCGCAACCGCGGCTCGTTCGCGTACGAAGACACCTTCACCGTGAACGCGGGCCACGTGCAGGCTTCGACGGTGTGGAATGTGCTCTCGCGCAACCGCATGCGCTCGATTGTCATGGGGGTTCCGCTCACCTACCCGCCCAAGCCGCTCAACGGTGTGCTGGTGGGATGTTTTCTGACTCCCGACAACACCGCCTCGTTCACCTATCCGCCCGAGTTTCAGTCGCGCCTCAACACGCTGGCGGGCGGCGAATACATCATCGACGTCAAGGAATTCAGAAACGAGAACAAGCGCGAGACGCTCGAGCAGATTCACGTCATGACCGAGCGGCGCTTCCGCGCGTTTCGCAACACCATCACCCAGGAAGACTGGGACTTTGCGATGATGGTGGAGATGGGACCGGATCGTCTGCATCACGCCTTCTGGCGCTACTTCGACCCCGGGCACCGGCTCTACGTGAAGGGCAACGAGTTCGAGGACGTCGTGCATCAATATTATCTGCGCATGGATGCCGAAATCGGCCGCACGGTGGATGCACTGCCGGCGGATACCTCGGTCATTGTCGTTTCCGACCACGGCGCCAAGCGCATGGTGGGTGCGGTGTGCATCAACGACTATCTCATCCGCGAAGGCTATCTCGTGCTCAAGGAAAAGCCGGCCAAACCGACGCGCCTCAAGCCCGACATGGTCGACTGGTCGCGCACGACGGCGTGGGGTGACGGCGGCTACTACGCGCGCGTCTTTCTGAACATCCAGGGCCGCGAAAAGGAAGGCACCATTGCGCCGGCCGACGCGCCGCGCGTGCGCGCCGAGCTGGCCGCAAAGATCGAGGCGCTCGGCGACGAAAACGGGAAGCCCATCGGTACGCGCGCGCTCTACCCCGAGAAAATTTATCGCGAGTGCCGCGGCATCGCGCCCGACCTTGTCGTCTATCTGGGGAACCTGGACTGGCGCAGCGCGGGCACGGTGGGAAATCCGACCGTGCACATCTTCGACAACGACACCGGCCCGGATGACGCCAACCATGCCCAGGAAGGTATTTTTGTATGGCACGGGCGCGGCAAGGCGGCCGCTTCCAGACCGCCGGTGTCGATATACGACGTCGCGCCCTCGATCCTCGATTATTTTGGTGTTCCGGCGCCGCCGGAGATGATCGGGAACGTTCTTTGACACAATACGTAGCAACCCAACACACACAGCACTGCTATAAGGAGAGCACATGAAGGGCTTCACACTCTGGTTTACAGGACTTCCCTCCTCGGGAAAATCGACACTCGCGCGTCGTGTCGAGCAGGTGCTGCTCGAGCGCGGCATGAATGTCGAAGTGCTCGATGGCGACGAAGTCCGGGAAACGTTCAGCAAGGGACTCGGTTTTTCCAAGGAAGACCGCGACACGAACATCCGTCGCATCGGTTTTGTGGCCAAGCTGCTCTCGCGCAACGGCACGGTGGCCATCACCGCCGCCATCTCACCGTATCGGGAAACGCGCGATGAAATGCGCAAGGCCATCGGACGCTTCGTCGAGGTGTACGTGCAGTGCCCCATCGACGTGCTCAAGGAGCGCGACGTGAAGGGTCTCTACAAGAAAGCGCTGGCCGGGGAGATCAAACACTTCACCGGCGTCGATGATCCGTACGAGGCGCCGGCCAAGCCCGAGGTGCTTGTCGAGAGCGACCGCGAAAGCGAAGAGCAGAGTGTCGCGAAGATCATCACCACGCTGGAGACGCTGGGCTACATCCCGCGCGTTCCCGGCACCGACTACAGCCCCGCCGAGGAAGAAGCCATCAAGACCCGGCTCAAGGATCTCGGCTACATTTAGAAGAGTTCTGACCCATGGCGCTCAAGTGGTTTCAACAGCCGTCCGAGCGGGCCTGCGTTGTCGGCCTGGACGGGGTTCCCTTCTCGATGGTGAAGCGTTTCGTGGCCGAAGGCGTCATGCCGCGGCTCGGCGCCATCATCGCGGGCGGCGCTGCATTTCGCGAAACCACGGTGTCGCTGCCCGAGATTTCGTCGGTCAGCTGGTCGTCATTCATGACGGGAAAGAATCCCGGTGAGCACGGCATCTTCGGCTTCACCGATCTGCACCCCGGCACGTACACGCAAAGCTTCCCCAGCTTTCGCGATCTGAAATGCGACACCATCTGGGATCGTCTCGGCGAACAGAAAATGCGCAGCGTCGTGATCAACCAGCCCGCCACCTACCCGGCGCGCCCGGTGCACGGCGCGCTTGTCTCCGGCTTCGTGGCCGTGCACCTCGACAAGTCGGTGTTCCCCGCGCGCTACCTGCGCCAGCTGCGCGAGATCAATTACGAGATCGACCTCGACGCCGAGCTGGTGCGCGACAATCCGACCGCTTTGTTCAGAGCACTGCATGAATTGTTGCGGGTACGCGAAGCCTTGATGGATATCCTGTGGAAAGAGGAAAAGTGGAATCTCATGGAAGTGGTGATCACCGGCACCGACCGGCTGCACCATTTCATGATGGACGCGTACGAAGACACGGCGCATCCCAACCACAAAGACTTTCTCGATTACTACCGTGCGGTGGACGCGTTCGTCGGCCGCGTTTACGACCGCTTTGTCGCCGACGCGTCCGAGCCGCGCAACTTCTTCGTCCTCTCCGACCACGGTTTCTGCCGCACGCGCCACGAGGTCAACATCAACACCGTGCTGGCACAGCATGGCTTTCTCAAGATGAGCGGTGACGATCCCAAGCGTCTCGAGAACATTGCCGAAGCGGCCGTGGCGTTCGGGCTGGATCCGTCGCGCATCTATCTGCACCGGCGCGGACGTTATCCGCGCGGCGGCGTGGATGACTCACGCGCGGATGCTCTCATGAACGAAATCTCGGAGGCATTCCTCGCTCTCCGTCATGACGGAGAGCAGATCATCCGCAAGGTGTTCCGCGGGCGCGACGTCTACTCGGGAGCGGCGTCGGCCAACGGACCCGATCTCATTCTGCTCACCAAGGCCGGCTTCGACCTGAAGGGGCGGCTGGGAGCGCCGGATGTGATTGCCACGCGCCGTCTGCAGGGCATGCACACCTGGGACGATGCCTTCGTCGTCACCGGTCGCACCGACCTGGTTCCCCACGGCCGCGAGCTCACGTTGCTCGATGTGCCCGCGATGCTCGTCGCGAGTCTCGGACTCGAGCCCGCGCATGCGTAGCCGCGTTTCGTTCTTCGCTCTCACCCTCGCGCTGGTCTCGATCGCGGCGCCGTCATTCGCATACATCGGTCCGGGCGCGGGCTTTGCGCTGGTGTCGTCGTTCGTCACCCTGTTCGTCGCGTTTGCGGCCGGCGCGCTCGCGCTCTTCACCTTTCCAGCGCGTGCCGCCATCCGGCATTTCAAGCGCCGGCGCAGTCTGCGCCGTGCCCGCGTGCGCAAGGTGGTGATGCTCGGGCTCGACGGACTCGACCCCGATCGCTGCGAGCTGTTGATGGATCGTGGTGAGTTGCCCAATCTCGCGAAGCTTCGAGACAGCGGCGGTTATCGCCGCCTGGGCACGTCCATGCCCGCGCTCTCGCCGGTTGCCTGGTCGACCTTCGCCACCGGCGTCGATCCCTCGCGACACGGCATCTTCGATTTCATCGCACGTGATCCGCGCAACTACGCGCCGCTGCTCTCCTCCAGCGAAGTCTACGGCCACACCCGCATGCTTGGCATCGGGCCGTTCAAGTTTCCGGTTTCCAAAGGCGGCGTGCGCGGCCTGCGCAAGAGCCGCACCTTCTGGAGCGTGCTCTCCACGCACGGCGTGCGCAGCTCGGTGCTGCGCGTTCCCATCACGTTTCCCGTGGAGAAAATCGACGGCGTGATGATTGCAGGCATGTGCGTACCCGATCTGCGCGGCACCCAGGGGTCGTTCACATTCATTACCAGCGACAAGGCGGAAGCGCCCGACGGCGGCGTGGTGGTCGAAGTCGGCGCGCGCGGCGGCGACGTGGAGATCCCGGGACCGCCCAGCCCGGTCGACGGCAAAACGGTTAACGCAAAGATACGTATCGCCCCCAGGAAGCGTGGTGACGGTTACGAGCTCCTTGTAAACGGTACTCGCCACGATCTCAAAGAACGCGAGTACACACCCTGGGTAAAGCTTTCGTTTCATGCTGCACGTGGTGTGACATTGCACGGCATTGCGCGCTTCTATCCCATGAGCATGACCGATGGCATGCGCGTTTATGTGACACCGATTCACATCGACCCGGAAGCACCTGCCATCCCGGTGTCGCATCCGTCGGTGTTCTCGATCTATCTCTCCAAGCTGATGGGACCGTTCGGCACGCTGGGCCTCGCGGAGGACACCAGTGCGCTCAACGACGGCGCCATCGACGAGAAGGGTTTTCTCGACCAGGCCTACGGCCTGCACGAAGAGCGCCGCAAGATGTGGCATCACACCCTGGACCGGCTGCGCGGCGGCCTCGCGGTGTGCGTGTTCGACATTTCGGACCGGCTGCAGCACATGTTCTACCGCTATCTCGACGCGACACATCCCGCCAACGCGGGACGCGACACCCGGGAATACAGCGACGCCGTCGACGAGATGTACCGCCGCATGGATACGCTCGTGGGTGAGACCATTGCTCACGTGGACAAACACACCGCACTCTTCGTTCTCTCCGACCATGGCTTCAAGAATTTCCGCCGCGGCGTGAACCTGAACGGATGGTTGCGCGACCAGGGACTTCTCACGCTGCGTGACAACGCCGGGCCCGGTGAGTATCTGAGCTCGGTGGACTGGTCACGCACCAGGGCGTACGCGCTCGGACTGTCCGGCATCTATATCAATCTGGCCGGCCGCGAACGCCAGGGCATCGTGCCCCCGGCGGAAGCTGCCGCCATCAAGCGCCGCATCATCGATGGCCTGTGCGCGCTTCGCGATGGTGACGCGCAACCGATTCGCCGCGTCGTCGATGTGGGCGCGGAGTGGAGCGGCCCGTACAAAGACGGCGGACCCGACCTGCTCCCCGGTTACGAAAACGACTACCGCGTGTCGTGGGATTGCGCCAAGGGTGCTGTGCGCGATGAGCTCTTCGAGGACAACACGAAATGCTGGAGCGGCGACCACTGTGTGGATTCCGAAATCGTGCCCGGTGTGCTCTTCACCAACATGCCGCTCGAGTCGCGCGACGCCGGTCTCATCGACATGGGTCCCACGGTGCTCGACCTGTTCGGTGTCGACGCGCCCGCCTACATGATGGGAAGGAGCCTCCTGGTTCGATGATGGCGCGTGCCCGGCTCGCCCTCCTCGTCCTCCTTCTCGCCGCGCCCGTCGCCGCGAAGGAGGCACCCGATGTCGTCGTGCTCGGCATCGACGGCATGGATCCCGATCTGCTGCAGAAATTCGTGGCCGAAGGGCGCCTGCCCAACTTCGAGCGATTGATGAAGGAAGGCACGTTTTCCAAACTGGGCACGTCGATTCCGCCCCAGAGTCCGGTGGCCTGGTCGAACTTCTCGACGGGCATGGATCCGGGCGGTCACGGCATCTTCGACTTCATTCATCGCGATCCCAAGACCTATCAGCCCGTGTTCTCCGCCGCCGACGTGATCGAGCCGGGGCGCACGCTGAATGTGGGCGACTGGGTGCTGCCGCTCTCCAAAGGCGGGGCGCGCCAGCTGCGCACCGGCGAGACCTTCTGGCAGATCCTCGACAAGGAAGGTGTTCCCTGCACGTTGATCCGCGTGCCTGCCAACTATCCGCCCGTGCCGACCAACGCGCGCACACTGGCCGGCATGGGCACACCCGATCTCATCGGCTCGTACGGGACCTTCACGCTCTACACCAATGCCGAAATGTGGCAGGGTGCGCGCGCGAGCG
>DATNGX010000183.1:0-2154 GCA_035605755.1 Candidatus Krumholzibacteriia bacterium | reverse complement strand
TCGCACTCGGTCGCGGCGGTGACTTCAAGCTCACACTCGGCGAGGGGCTTCCGGCACCGGCCGTGGCGTCGATCAAACCCGACGGCCATGGCGGCATGTGGTTTGTGAACGGCGGACGCGTGATGAACGCGAACGCGGTGGCGCAAACGCTGACGGTCGAAAAGTCGCCGCTGGATGCGGAAGCGGTCGAAATTTCACCGGGTGAAGAGGTGCTCGCGGTGAGCCGCTGGACGGTGAGCCGCAAGGATGCGACGGGATGGACAGATTTGAAGCCCGACATGGGTGAAGCCGACGCGGCCTTCGCCTCGGTTGCGGTGGACGACAAGAACATGGTGTGGGTGGGAGCCCGTTCCGGCGCGCTGTATCGCTACGACGGCGAAATCTGGCTGCGCTACGAACAGCCTCGTAACGGCGCGGACGCCGTGCGCGACGCCCGGGCCTATTCGGCGTCGGATTGGGCGATTGTGGGTGCGTTTCCGATGCGCGGGCACGATGGATGCTGGACACGCTTCACCGACTGGGACTCGACCAGGGCGGTCGTCGATGTCGCCGAGGACGCAGCCGGAAACTGGTTCGCGGCCACCCGGGACCGCGTCTACCGCTATGACGGGGAGCGCGGGACGTGGCTGGCTCTCGGCCCGTCGGGCAGTGGCGGCAAAGCGCCCTGGGATACCCCGGGGCCGATCACGGCCATTACGTTCGATCCAGCCGGACGCCTGTTCGTGGGTACAGAAGACGGCCTTGGCTGCCTGTCCAAAGGGCGGCTGACCTGGTGGAGCGCCAAAGACGGCATCGGAGGAGAACGGGTCAACGACCTTGCCGCCGATCGCACGACGCTCTGGGTAGGTTATGGCGAGGATGGGTTTGCGGCGTTGCCACTGGCAGATCTTCGCTAGAAAACGCCTTTGGCCGCCAAAAAGCCGTGTGTTAGTATTCGTAAAAGACCCTAGAACAGTTGGACGGAGGTCCTACGTAACGGCGATTGATATCGACTCCGAGGTTGACGGGTGGCCTGGCTACCCAGCGGTGTCTACGCATCTTCGGGCCCCATAGGGAGCTGATCGTCAATGTGGCTGTTTCTGTTCTGGGCTAGCCTTGCCCTCGTTCTCTACACGTACGCCGGCTATCCCGCCATTTTGTATGTGATCGGACGGATCCGCGGCCGCCGCGAGACGCCGGCGACCCCGCTTGCGACCCCCTCGGCATGCCTGATCATCTCGGCGTTCAATGAAGAGAACGTCATCCGTCAAAAGATCGAAAACAGCCTGGCGCTCGAGCGTGTCGGTCCGTTGACAATCATTGTCGCGTCCGACGGCTCCGACGACCGCACGGTTTCCATCGCGCGCGAATACCAGGATCACGGCGTGCACGTCCACGATTCGCCGCTGCGCAAGGGCAAGAACGCAACCCTCAACGACGTCGTGCGCGGGATCACCGAGGACATCATCGTGTTCACCGACGCCAATTCGGTGCTCTCGCGCGACGCGATCGTGCGACTGGTGGCGCGCTTCAGCGACCCCACCGTCGGCTGCGTGGTGGGCGAGCTCAAGTATGCCGACGACACCACGTCGGTGGGCGAAGGCGAGAATCTCTACTGGCGCTACGAGTCGCGCATCAAGCTCTGGGAGAGCCAGCTGGGGAGCGTCCTGGTGGCCAACGGCTCCATCTTTGCGATCCGTCGTCCGCTGTTCCGTGATTGTTTTCCCGACCTCGCCAATGATCTGCAGACGCCGTTCGACGTGGCGAACCAGGGCTACGGCACCGTCTACGAGCCGCGCGCGGTGGCGGTCGAACGCACGGCCGAGCTGTGGGAAGAAGAATTCGGCCGCAAGGTTCGCATTGTGCTGCAGGGCCTGACCGGTTTCGCTCGGCTCTCTTCGCGCATGCACGGTGTTCGTCTGTGGCAGTTCGTCTCGCACAAGCTGATTCGCTGGTGGGTGGGCGCCTCACTCGTGGTGACGCTCATCGCCACCGCCATGCTCGCGCGCGACAATCCGTGGTTCAGCGCATTCCTGGCACTCCAGCTCGCGTGCTACACCCTCGCCTTCGGCGGCTGGCTGATGCGCCGGAGCGAAAAGATGCCGCGCGCTCTGCAGGTGCCGTTCTATTTCGCGATGGTCAACGGCGCCGCGCTCGTCGCCATGGGCCGCTACG
>DATNGX010000182.1:0-2692 GCA_035605755.1 Candidatus Krumholzibacteriia bacterium | reverse complement strand
GCATTCCGAAGACGCAGCCGTACGCATTTTCCGCGGACGAGGGCGTCGACGTCGGTTTGGACGGCGAGACCGCGGTGTCGAACGACTACCGCCCCGAAACCAGTCGCTTCACCGGTCGTATCGTGAAGGTGACCATCGATGTGAAGCCGGTGTCGATGGGCGCCGGCGGCAAGAAGTTCATCCAGGACAGGAAGGCCGCCGCGGAAGCTGCGGAGTAATCAAGCCGGGAACGTGCGTCGCAACGCATTCATAATCGGGATCACCGTGCTTCTGTGCGCGGGGCTGTTCACCGCGTACGAAGCGCAGCACGACTGGGAGTTCTTCACCGCGCTGGGATGGCGCCATAAGCCCACCCTCGTGGTTGAGACCGCGGACGTGCGCGGGTTCCAGCCCACGCGCGAGAACAAGGGGCAGGCGCCGGGGGCCGCGCCGGAGGGAATGGTGTGGGTTCCCGGCGGCGAGTTCTCCATGGGAAGCGATATCAGCGCCGAGGCTCTGTGCGGTTATCCCGGCGTGACCGCCGACGCCGTGCCGGTTCATCGCGTCGCCGTGCACGGCTTCTGGATGGATCGCACCGAAGTGACGAATGACGAGTTCGCCCGCTTCGTGGCGGCGACGCACTACGTCACCGTCGCCGAACAGACACCCACCCAGGAAGAATTTCCCACCGCGCCGCCCGAGAATCTTGTCGCGGGCTCGACCGTGTTCACACCGACCGCGTACCGGGTGTCTTTCGACAACTATTTCCAGTGGTGGCGCTATCAGCCCGGCGCGGACTGGCGTCATCCCACCGGTCCGGACAGCAACATCGACGGCAAGGGCGAGTTTCCCGTCGTGCAGGTGTGCTACGAGGACGCGCAGGCCTATGCAACGTGGGCGGGGAAGCGTCTGCCCTCCGAAGCCGAGTGGGAATTCGCCGCGCGCGGTGGTCTATCCGGGCAGCTCTACGCCTGGGGAGACTCGCTGCGCCCGGGCGGCAAGTGGATGGCAAACACGTGGCAGGGCCGTTTCCCGGTTCGCGATGAGGGCAGCGATGGATTCAGCGGTGCGGCACCTGTTGGCAAATATCCCCCCAACGGGTACGGTCTGTTGGATATCGCCGGCAACGTGTGGGAATGGACCACCGACTGGTACCGGGCCGATGCGTACGCGGCTCTCGCTGACAGCGTCCAGCATGACCCGCAGGGCCCTTCGACATATAATGATCCGGCCGAGCCGTCCGAGCCCAAGCGCGTGCAGCGCGGCGGATCGTTCCTGTGCAGCGACGAGTACTGCTCACGCTACATGGTGGGTACGCGCGGCAAAGGCGAAGTGCGAACGGCGAGCAATCACCTCGGTTTTCGTTGCGTGAAGGATTGAGCATGAATTCAAGGCCGGTTCCCGCGTTTTTCGCGCTCGCACCGAGCGGGCCGGTGGATCTTCTGCAGCAGCGGGTCCGGCTGAGGAGCGAGGATCAGACCCGCTGGGGCCGGCGCGCCCTGGTGGCCGCGCTCTTCACCTGGCTTCCGCTCCTCGCCATCTCGCTGATCCGGCCCAATTCAGACGCCGACATACCCTTCTGGCGCGATATCGCCGTGCACGCGCGCTTTCTCGTGGTCGTGCCGCTCCTGATTTTCGCGGAAGGACCCATCGGTTTGCGCTCGCGCATGGTCACGTCGCAGTTTCTGGAATCGGGTCTGATCAGCGGTGAAAGCATCGAGGAATACAGAGCGGCGATGACGCGCGGCCGGCAATTGATCAATTCATGGTTTGCCGAGCTTCTCATTCTGACGCTCAGCGCCGCGCTCGTGTGGGCCGCCGTGAAAAGCCTCCTCATCGAATCCAGCGCTTTCTGGTTCGAGCGTGTGACCGCCCAGGGCGTTGCCCTCTCGCCTGCAGGCTGGTGGTGTTTTGCAGTCGCGACACCCATCTCGCTGTTCCTGATGCTGCGCTGGCTGTGGCGCTACCTGGTGTGGTGCTGGTTTCTCTCGCGCGTGTCGCGCATGAAATTGAATCTGACCGGAGCGCACCCCGATCGCATGGGCGGGCTGGGATTCGTTACGTTTCACCAGTCGGTGTTTGCGATGATCACCTTTGCGGTGGGATGCGCCGTTTCGGCGGCGGCCGCCAACCGGATCCTCCTCGGCGAAGCGACGCTCAAGAGTTACCAGTGGCCGATCATCGGGATTGCCGCGTTCGCGGTTCTGTTTGGGCTTCTTCCCCTGCTCGTGTTCACGCCGAGTCTGGCGAGGACGAAACGCGCCGCATGGGGAAAATATACCCGCTTTGGCAGCGAATACGTGTGGCGCTTCGAGCAGAAATGGATGCGCCAGGAAGGCGGCGAGGAAATGCTGGGGTCGGGCGACATCCAGTCCATGGCCGACCTGGGCGGTACCTTCGAGCGCATGGTGGACATGCGCGTGCTCGCCATCGACCGCCGGGCCGTGCTCTCATTCCTGCTCGCCATTGTGACGCCGATGCTTCCGCTCCTGCTCACCATGATGCCGCTGCGCGACATCGTGAAGATTCTGTTCAAGGCTCTGATCTAGAGGAGATGACATGCGCACCTTTGCCCGGAATGTGACGTTCGCCCTCGCCACCGCAACGCTGTTCGCGGCCGGCAGCGCCTTCGCGCAGAAAAGCGACGGCACGTGGCCGCGCGTGATCCAGAATGCGATCGCGACCGTGACCGTGTACCAGCCCCAAATCGAGT
>DATNGX010000181.1:0-11618 GCA_035605755.1 Candidatus Krumholzibacteriia bacterium | reverse complement strand
TTCGAGGCCGTTGTGGCCCGGTCGCTCTCCACCTTGCCGTCGCGCAGCCGCACTTCGCGCCGCGCGTAGGCCGCGATGGCGTCATCGTGCGTCACCACGATCAACGTGTGTCCCTGAGCATGCAGATGTTCGAAAAGCTTCATGATTTCGGCGCCCGATTTGGAATCGAGATTTCCCGTCGGCTCGTCGGCGAGAATGATCGACGGCCGGTTGACGAGCGCGCGCGCGATGGCAACGCGCTGGCGCTGGCCGCCGGAGAGCTCGTTGGGCCGGTGATCGGCGCGATCCTCGAGCCCCACCGCGCGCAGCGACTCGAACACGCGCTCGCGCCGCGTCTTCGCATCCACGCCCGCATAGATGAGCGGAAGCTCGACATTCTGTATGGCACTGGCGCGCGGAAGCAGGTTGAAGGTCTGGAACACGAAACCGATTTCGCGATTGCGAATGTAGGCCAGCTCGTCATCGACCAGGCGCGTCACGTCCTGGCCGTTCAAGATGTAGGAGCCTTCGGTGGGCGTATCCAGGCAACCGATGATGTTCATGAAGGTCGTCTTGCCCGAGCCCGACGGTCCCATCAGCGCCACGTACTCGTTGGGCTCGACGATGAGATCGACGCCGTCGAGCGCGTTCACCACATGGCTGCCCATCTGGTAACGCCTGACGATACCGCGCATTTGTATGAGCATGGGACGACACCCGTCCCGGTCCGGCGTGCCGCCGGCCGGGACTCGTTCAGTTCACGTTATTGGCTGGTTACGGGGCGGCCTGTCGCGCGCTGCAGGTCAGCGCGGTTGATCAGATAGTCGACGCGCGCATCGATCAATTGTGCCTGCGCCGCCACCAGGGACGAATTGCTCTGGATGGTTTCCAGAATGGTGCCCGCGCCGACGCGGTAGCGCTCTTCCGCCAGGCGCTGGTTTTCCTGCGCCGCGTTGACGGTTTCCTCCGCCAGCGAGAGGCGCTGCGTCGCCTGGTCGAGATTGAGCATGATCTGCTTCAAGTCCAGGACAGCGTCGATCTTCGCCTGCTGCAGGTCGTATTCGCTGATGCGACGGCGTGCTTTCGCGTCCTGGATGTTGGCCTTGGTCTGAAAGCGATCAAACACGTTCCAGTCCAGGAAAACGCCGAGCGACCAGTTGTAGTCGCGCTTGAACACGGCGCCATTGTCGGGAAACGCGCGGTCGTTCCAGCCGTACGAAAAACCGGCGCCGAGGGTCGGCCAGCGCGCCTTGTCGACGGCGGAGACATTGGCATCGGCGGCTTCCAGACGCTGCGCGCTCGCGAGCAGGTCGGAACGGTGTGCAAACATGAACTGCACTTCCTCATCCATGTTGAAATCAGACGGTGAAAACTCGATCGACTCGTCGACTTCGACGGGCGCGTCCTGCGGAATATTGAGCGTCGACTTGAAATTTGCCTCGGCCAGCGCTTCGGCGTTCTTGCGCGTGATGAGCAGGAGCTCGCTGTTGGACATGTCGACGCGCGCCTGCAGGAAGTCCGCCTTGGTGCGGGATCCGATCTTGTAGAACGCTTCCACCTGTTCGAGATTGCGCTTCTTGGCTTCGAGGTCGGTTTCCTGCACCTCGCGCAGCTTTTTCTGGCGCACGAGATCGTAGTATTCGCGAATGACGAGCGCCTTGATGAGGTCGCGGTTGTATTCCAGATCGTACGCGGCCGCGTTGGCGCCGCTTTTGGCGCGGTGGATGTTGGCGTATGTCGCCATCCAGTCCCACAGGTTGATCTGGCTGAACATCGAGAATGAATAGGATTCGTAATCAAACCCGCTGGGTCTGACGGGACGGCCCTGTTCGTCGATGACAACACCGGTGGTGGGCCCGGCCCAGTTGTGGCCGCCACGGGCGGAAAGACCGAAGTTCGGCATGACGCCGCCGTAAGCGCGAAGCACATCGGAGCGCGAGGAGCTCAGGTTCTGGGTGGCGATACCGACCCGGGTGGACGCATCGAGCGCCACCTGCAGGCTCTTTTCCAGGTCGTACTTCTCGGCTCGCGCGGCGAGCGGGGCAAGGCACACAACCACGGCGAGGGCGAGAATCGCCCGGCGGTTACTCATCTCGATACCATCCCGTTGGCAAGTAAGCAGTAAGAATTCCGCGCACAATTTGAACCGGGGCGCGGATTGGTCGGTAGTACGGCCGACGCCGGACGAATGTTCCGGCATTATAGCCGCCTGTCCCGGGTCCGGGTCAAAAAAAACGCCCCCCGTACCGACGCGGAGTGGCGCAAAACTCGCCAGTTCTCTTCAGGACTTGATACCGGGTGTGGACGGTTGGCCGGTGGTCTTGCGGTATTCGATGTCCATCAGCTCGTCGACCAGCTCGCTGCTCGAGCCTTCCATTTCCAGAACGAACCTGTCGATGGCGAGCACGAAGTACGCGTAGAACGCGGACAACGGCACGGCGACCACCAGGCCCGCCGCCGTGCACACGAGGGCTTCCTGCACGCCTCTGGCCACGATGGCGGCGCTCACCTGGTTGGCGGCTTCGATGGCCGACAACGCCTTGATCATGCCGGTGATGGTTCCGAGAAATCCAAGCAGCGGCGCCATGTTGGAGAGCGTCGCCAGCGCCAGAAGACCGCGCTCGAGAAATGCCATCTCGATCGAGCCCGCGGTGTGAATGGCCTTCTCCACCGCTTCGGGCCCGTGATGTGCGCGCATCAATCCGGCGTGCAGCATGTTCGCAATCGGGCCGCGCGCACTCTCGCACACGCGCATGGCGGCGCGCGGTCCTTCCTGGCGCAGCGCGCGCATCACTTCCATCATGAGATTGCGGGTGTCAATGCGCGCGCGCCACAGCGTCCACAGGCGCTCGACGATGAGCGCCAGACCGAGCAGCGCGCACACAAGGAGCGGATGCATCCAGACTCCGCCCTTCGCGTACATCTGACCGAAAGCGCTCCACATCAGAGGGGCTCCTGGGAAAGGGGTCTCGCAAGGAGCATACGATGGAATGTGCTACTTGTTCGAGATCGAAGAGCTCTTCTCGAGTTTGTACACGCCGTGGCCGTCGCGGTCGACGAAAAGGAAGCGGGTGGTGGGCTCGATTTCGGGGGTCTTGTCGCGTTCCAGAATGGGATTGCCGTTGCCGTTGTAGATCCACAGCTCGTAGGGCACGCCGGTGTTGTCTTCCGGACGATAACGGCCGGTCGATGCCTCTCCGGAGAGGGAGTTCTTCGACTTCGGCACGGAGTAGAGCTTCTGACCGCTCGAGCTCATGTTGAGAGGGTGATACGGATTCTCGATCACCTGCTCGGCCTCGGCCAGGGTTTCATAGTTGCTCGGAATCACGTCCTCCACGACCTCGTCGGGCGGACCGTACTTGAGAAAGATCTCGGCGCGCGGCGAATAGATGGCCGTCTTCTCGTCGGCGTAGTGCGCCTTCACATAGTCGAGACGTTCCATGAAAATGTCGTACGCCTCGTTGTTGCCCGTCAGCGTGTCGGGATCGAAGCTCTTCCACAGCGCATCCAGAATACGTTCCTGCTCGCCCGTCGACTTGGCCTCGAACGTCCTGAACTCGCGGTCACCGAGAAGGAAGCGCGCCTCGGCGAGATACTCGCGGCGCGGTGTTTCCCACGTGCGGAGATCCCACGCCACCGAAAAGTCACCGCTGCGCACGCGCGCGATGGTTTTCCCTTCCAGTGCGAAGGTGAGATAAAGGGTGTAATTGCCCGCGCGCACCTTGCTCAGGTCTTCGCGCAGCACCACCGGGTACGCGGTGATGGCATCATTCGACGCAGTCTTCGGATTGGGCAGCGAGATCTTCGATTCTTTGATCTGATCGCCGTTGGGTGCCACGATCTCGGTGCGGAAATCGAACGTGGGCGCGACGGCCATGCTGGGCGGCAGATAGAGCTCCACGTACACCGTCAGCGAATCGCGATACAGGCCGTACATGCGCCCCGGGTTGGGACGGTACTTGAGCAGTCCCGTTTCATTGGGATTGATGTCCCAGACGAACAGCGCGCTCGAGAATGACGGCTCGTTGTCGGGAATTTCGGGAAGGTTCATGCGCGCCCGGCTCACGGCCGCGCTCTTGAGCTGATTCTTGATCATCCCCACCACGCTGAGCTTCTGCGCGTTGGTGTCTTCGATGCGACACGATACCCAGTAGCCGCCGGGCGGCAGGTGCACCTGCTTGATGATGGTTTCGAAGGTGATGGGATTGTCCGGGTTCTGCTCCATCTGCTCGACGAAAGACACTTTCTCGGCCTTGCGCAGGACGTCCTTGCCGGCGTCGTCGACGATCAGGAGCTGCATGTTGACGGTGGCCTTGAAGCCGCTCTTGCCCGGGACGAACTTGAGCCCGCGGCTTGGAATGCGCACGGAAATCTCGGTGAGGACATTGCCGCCCTTGTCGCGGAAGGCGGCGCTGTCGAGGTAGAAATCGAAATCACCGCGGCCGGTGTGGCTGTTGGCCAGCGCATCCGCAGCCCACAGCGACAGCGCGAGCGCTGCGCCCAGCAAAAGATAGGCGCCCCTCGAGGCGCCTATCACGTGAAGTCTGTGTCGTCGTGGCATCGCGCTAGTAGGTGAAGCCGAGCGTGATGCGGTTGACGTTACCCAGGAAACCCAGGTCTTCCCACGAATAGTCGAACGTCAAATCCGAGGTCTGGCTGGTGTCGATCTTGAGACCCATGCCCGCCGCCAGGCCTTCCGAGTCGGAGTTGAAGTTGTAGCCGCCGCGCAGGAAGAAGAACTGGTTGAATCCGTATTCGGCGCCCATGTGAACCACTTCCTGGTTGTCGGACGGGTGCGCGAACTCGAACACGCCCTGCACACTGTTCACACCCTGCGAGTACGGCGTGGCCGCCATGGCGACCTTGAACACCGTCGGCATCTTCGATTCGCGGTCGTCATAGTTGACCTTGGCACCGAGGCTCTGGATCAACATGCCGAGGCGCATGCCCCAGAGGCCGATGCGGTACACGAGACCGAAGTCGACCGCGAAGGTGTTGACGCTCTTCTCCGCGAGACCCGAGTGAATGAAGTGCACCGTCGAGCCCGCCGAGAACTTGTCGGTGAAGAACTGCGCGTACGAAAGACCGAACGACATGTCGCCCGCGTCGAACGTCCGTCCCGTGCCTTCCGGCAGGAAGATGGTGCGCTCCGTCTGCGGGTCCATGGTCAGCGCGCGTGCGCTCACACCCCACGTGCCCGGAATGAAGGGCAGGGTGAAGGCGCCGGCCGCGTAGTTCAGCGCAATGTCGGCGGGCCACCATGTATAGGAGAGCGACACATCGGTGCGCGTCACTTCCACGAGACCGGCCGGGTTCCAGTACGTCGCCGTCGCATCATTGGAGATGGCGGTGAACGCGTTGCCCATGCCTGTCGCGCGAGCCGACACACCGATCTTCAGGAACGGGAGCGCGTACGTGCCGACCTTGGCGAAAGGCTCCGTCGCGAATGCGTGCGCGGGGAGCAACGCCAGAAGGACCGTCGCCGCGATACCATATTTCATAAGAGATTTCACGTTCTCGAACCTCCTGAAAGATTCCAGCGTCTTCGGCTAGAACTCGAACCCGAGACCCAGGCGCCACTGACGGTGGGTTTCCCAGATGGTCGGGTCATAAACGGGATTGAACTCATCCAACCCGTCGTCGTTGTTGTCCTGGAGAAAGGCTCCACCGTACTTGCCCGTCTCCGTAAGATATGAACCGCCGTCCATGCCGGCGGCTTCCAGTCCAGGGAACACACCCGGTGATGTACCGCCGGGGAGCAGCACGTCGTCATCCAGAAGATTGCGGCCTTCGAAGAACAACGTCAACTCACGACCGTACACGTTGAAAAGCTTGCGTCCCTGGAGGCTGAGCTTGTGGGTCGGCTCCAGCCGGCGGGAATTCTCTACCGTGGGATCCTGGCGTCGCGCGAAGCGGTCGATCGGCGTCCACGGCAGGCCTGAGCCGTACGAGTAAATCGCCGTGGCACCCCACTTGTTCCGGTCGGCCAGTCGCAGCGTCACGTTGAACGTGTGGCGCTGATCCCAGTCGAGCGGAAGCTCTTCGGTCGGCAGGTGGGTAAGACCCGCGGCCGAGCGACCGAAGTCGGCGTCGGATGCGACACCGTCCGCGAACGAATACGTGTAATAGACCTCGAAACCCAGCCGGCGCGTGAGGCGCTTCTCGAGCGAAAGCTCGACGCCGCGTGAGCTGGCGTACGTGCGGTTGATGAAGCGGAAGCCCTGCACGCCGCTCGAGTCGGTGAACTGCGTCGACGAGATGAGGCCGTAGATGTCCTTGTTGAACACCACGAAGTTGGCCGCGATGTCGTCGGTGAACTGGTGCGAAATACCCGCCTGGTACGACACGGTGAGCTCGGGCTCCAGGTTCGGGTTACCCAGGGTACCCAGCGATCCCACCGGGTCCTGCGTCTTGAACAGGTACTGGCGGCTCGGCCACTGCGTGAAGCGTCCATAATGGAAGAAGAACTTGTCGCGGTCGGTGATCGGGAACGCCACACCGAGGCGTGGCGACAGGTTCGATTTGAAGCTTTCCACCGTGGGATCGATATCGGCGGCCTGAATCAGAATCTGGTCGTTGTTGCCGACCGTGAACCACTCGTAACGCAGGCCGGCGTTCAACACCATGCCTTCGTACTCCCACTTGTCCTGCATGTAGACGGCGCCTTCGGCGTTGAAGTTCCTGTAGATGTTGACGTTCAGGCCCTGCTGCGGGAGTCCCGTCACCGGATTCTCGCGAATCAACGCCGGCTGTGTGCGCTCGTCGTCGTTCAGATCGTTGTAGAGCAACTGCACACCGGTCTTGATGCGATGACCTTTGAACTGCTCCGAGGTGACGTCGCCGCGCATCAGCCACTGCAACGAATGCTGGTCGGAGTAGAACGGATAATCGTAGGCGGTGACGAAGTACGGCACGTCGTCGTCCGTGTACCACGTGGTCGTGGTGATACCGCCGGGAAGCACCGATCCGTTGGGCAGGGTGGTCGGAAGTCCCGCCGTGTCGAACTCGGCCGGATCCTTCTGGTCGCCGTTTTCATCCAGCACCGATGCCTTGGTCTTCAGATCGAGCCGGCTCACCTTGACCGAGTAGAGCAGCTTCTGCGTGATGTTGTGGCTGAATCCAACTTTGAGCTGCAGGTTCTCCGTGCGTGTCTCGGGCGTGCGCGTGGCGGAGTTGAAGGGCACGAACGACGAGTCCGCGCCGGTGGGATCCTGCAGGAAGGGCTGGAACTGGCTGAACTGGCGCTGGAAACCTTCGAACAGCGCCCACGGCTTGTAATACAGAATGGTGCCGTCGGTGGCGGTAACCGCCTCGTCCCAGATGACGGGAACGACGGTGTTGCCCACGCGCATGTCGGCGGCGCGGAAGTTGGTGTATGTGACGAGCTGCTGCGTGCCGTCTTCCTGGCGCTCGAGCGACTGCACGATCACGGGACGAATATTGAGCTGGCGAACGCGCGTCGCCTCATCCTTGATCTCCGCCCAGGGGCCGTGATTGAAGACGCGAATGCGGCTGAACTCGAAAATTTCCGGCTGGCCCGGTTCCGGCGCCACCGCGTATGCGAGCGACTGGAACTCCCAGATCTTGCCGACATAACCCGAGACGTTCCAGCTGTTGAGATAGTCGTCGGAGCGTGAGGACGAGTAGATCGCTTCGCCGTCGAGCTTCATGCGGGCCATGTTGTATGTGAGCTTGCCCTGCATGTTGTACGCCGCCGACTGACGCTCTCTGAATTTGAGGAGCTCCGTGATCTTGTGCTCGGGACGCGGCTCGATGGTGGTGTTCTCGCCGTCCGACCACGTCGCCTCACCTGATGCGTAGTAGCGAAGATTCTTCCACCACGTCGGACCGCCGAAGCCGAGGCTCAAGCGGTCGAAGTTTGTGTACGTCTTGTCGGAGCGGCCGAAGTCGTCGGTGAAGTAGCGGAGCTCACCGCCGAAACGGCGTCCGCCTTCCTTGGTGGCAATGTTGATGACGGCCGACTGCGCGTCGCCGTACTCGGCGTCCATACCGCCGGAGACGATTTCGGAGCCCGAGGTGCCGAGCATGCCGACGTCGACCGTGCCGCCGCCGAGCGGGTCGGACACGGGAACGCCGTCGATCTGAACCTGCACCTCGCCGCCACGACCGCCGCGCACGTGCATGTCATCGCCGGTTTTCACGATGCCCGCCTTGAGACCGACGGCTTCGAGCACGTCGTCCACGGGCATGGATTGCAACTGTTGTTCGGAAACGGCGGCGCTGGTTTTTGATTCGGTGACTTCGACGAGCGCGCGCTCCGCGGTGACGACGATTTCCTGCGTCTTGGCCACGACGGTGGTCTCGAGCTTGAAGTCGGCGTTCGACGGTGAGCCGATGTTGACCACAACGCCCGGCTTCTCGACCGCTTTGTAACCCATCATCATGGCGCGCACGGTGTACGTACCGGGCGGCACCGCCGTGATGGTGAACTTGCCATCGGCGAGCGACATGGCGCCCATGGTGGTGCCAACCAGGATGACGTTTGCGTAACCGAGCGGACTGCCGTCGGCCTTGGAAATCTTCCCCGTAATGGTACCGGTCTGCGCGAACGCGAACGAATGGACGAGACCCAGGAGCGCAACAGCGATCAGAATGATCTTTGCGCCCCGGCAGTCACGTGAAGACATGTCGCGAACCCCTTTCGATCCCAACACGAACCCGACGCCGTGGGAAAGCGTGTTAAGTCCGGCCTTAATTTGTTGTGGTGGGGACAGTTCCGCGCACAGCTACGCTGGTTGGCTGTATGCGTTACCGAACAGGTGGGGTCACTCTATCACAAGCTTTTGAAGCAGTGCCAGCACTATCACTGTCTTCGCAATCAATATACCGTGGGGTCTAACGGACTGTCAATACGCGTCATGCGTGGGGTCTGCCGGAAGCCTTTGCCGGGCCCGAAAAGGTCCCCCTTTCGGAGCCGGCCACCCTCCCGGTCCGGATCGGCGTGGGGCGCCGAAGACCGCGGGAAACTTGGGGGAGGGTGCTCCAGCAGTGGATGCAGGCAAAGTATGTTCAGGTTCGGCCAGAGCGTCAATGCCTCCCCTCAAAACTCGAAGCCCAGGCCCAGCCGCCACTGTCTGTGCGGCTCCCAGATGGTCGGGTCGTGCACGGCATAGAACTCGTTCTCGCCATCGTCGTTGTTGTCCTTGAGATAGGCCCCACCGTAGTTCCCCGTTTCGGTCAGATAGGAGCCCCCGTCGTCGGTCGCCGCCTCGAGCGTGGGAAACGCGACGGGGGCGGTTCCACCCGGAAGCAGGATGTTGTCGTCGAGCAGATTGCGTCCCTCGAAGAACAGCGTCAGCGCTCGGCCATACACGTTGAACTCTTTTCTGCCCTGGAGGCTCAGCCGGTGTGTCGGCTCCAGCCGGCGCGAGTTCTCGAGCTCGGGCGCCTGCTGGTGTGCAAAACGGTCGATGGGTGTCCACGGCAGGCCCGAACCATAGGAATAGATGGCGGTGGCTCCCCACTTGTTGCGGTCCGCCAGCCGCAGCGTGACGTTGAAGGTGTGCCGCTGGTCCCAGTCGAGCGGAAGCTCTTCGGTGGGAAGATGGGTGAGCCCGGCGGCGGAACGTCCGAAGTCCGCGTCCGACGCGACACCGTCGGCGAACGAGTACGTGTAGTAAACCTCGAAGCCCATGCGCCGTGTGAGCCGCTTCTCCAACGAGAGCTCGAGGCCGCGTGAGCTGGCGTACGTCCGGTTCACATAGCGCAGCGACTGGATGCCGGTGGAATCGGTGAACTGCGTGGACGAAATCAAGCCGTAGATGTCCTTGTTGAAGACCACGAAGTTGGCTGCGATGTCATCGGTGAACTGGTGCGAGATGCCTGCCTGGTAGCTCACCGTCAACTCGGGCTCGAGATTCGGATTCCCCAGCGTGCCCGTGGTGCTGACCGGATCCTGCGAGTGAAAGAGATACACGCGGCTCGGCCACTGCGTGAAGCGGCCGTAGTGAAAGAAGAACTTGTCGCGATCGGTGATCGGAAACGCCACTCCGAGGCGCGGCGACACGTTGGACTTGAACGTGTCAACGCGCGGATCGATGTCGTCGTTGCTGATGAGAATCTCGTCGTTGTTCCCCACCGAGAGCCATTCGAAGCGCAGGCCGCCGTTGATCACCATGCCCTCGTGCTCCCACTTGTCCTGCACGTACACGGCGCCCTCGGCGTTGAAGCTGCGATAGAGATTCACATCGAGCCCCTGCTGCACGCTTCCCGTGGCCGTGTTCGTGCGCTGCTGGCCCGGAAATGCGCGTTCGTCGTTCATCAGATCGTTGTAGATCACCTGCACGCCGCTCTTCACACGGTGGCCTTTCATCTGCTCCGACGTCACGTCGCCGCGCATCAGCCACTGCACCGAGTGCTGGTCGGAGTAGAACGGGTAGTCGTACGCGGTGACCAGGTACGGCGCGCTGTCGTCCGTGTACCACGTCGGCGTGGTGACCCCGCCCGTCAGCACGTTGCCATTGGGCAGCGTCACCGGCAGACCGGCCGTCGTGAACTGCGCGGGTGATTTGGGATCGCCGTTTTCATCCAGCACCGTGGAATGGGTGGAGAGATCGAGCCGGCTCACGTCGATCGAGTAGCTGAGCCCGCGCTTCAACAGGTGCTTGAACCCGAGCTTGAGCTGCAGATTGTCGGAACGCGTCTCCGGCGTGTGCGTCGCGGAGTTGAACGGCACGAACGACGAGTCCGCGCCCGAGGCATCGTCGAGATACGGTTTGAACTGGCTTTGCTGGCGCTGAAATCCTTCGAACAGCGGCCACGGTTTGTATCCCGTGATGGTGCCGTCGTGGGAGCGCAGCGCTTCGTCCCACACCACCGTCACCACCGTGTTGCCGATGTGAAGATCGGCGGCCCGAAAGTTGGAGTACGTGACCGGAACATGCGTGCCATCCGCACCCAGTTCGATCGATTGCACGATGACCGGCCGGATGTGCAGCCGGCGCTCGCGCGCTTCCGCATCCTTGATCTCCGCCCACGGCCCATGATCGAACGAGCGCACACCCCCGAACTCCATGATCTCGATCTGGCCCGGCTCCGGCGCCACCGCGTAGACGAGCTGTTGGAAGTACCACACCTTGCCCACGTACCCGCTCACGTTCCAGTTGTTGAGATACTGATCAGAGCGTGACGTGGAGTAGATCGCTTCGCCGTTTATCTTCACGCTGGACTGCGGGTTGTATGTGAGCTTGCCCTGCATGTTGTACGCCGCCGACTGGCGCTCGCGAAATTTGAGAAGGTCGGTGAGCTTGTGCTCGGGTCGCGGCTCGATGCTGTTGTTTTCGCCGTCGCTCCAGATTCCTTCACCGGAAACGAAATATCGCAGCTGCTTCCACCACGTGGGGCCACCCATGCTTATGCCGAGACGATCCATGTTCGTGTACGTCTTGTCGGAACGGCCGAAATCGTCCGTGAAGTAGCGCAGCTCGCCGCCGAACTTCTCGCCGCCTTCGCGCGTTTTCAGGTTGAGCACGGCGGACTGCGCATCGCCGTACTCGGGATCCATTCCGCCGGTGATGATCTCGGCCTCGGCGGTGCCCATGACGCTCAAGCCGACGGTTCCATTTCCGAGCGGTGCGTCGACTCTGACGCCATCAATCAGCATGCTGTTTTCATCCGCG
>DATNGX010000180.1:0-2346 GCA_035605755.1 Candidatus Krumholzibacteriia bacterium | reverse complement strand
AGTTTCGCGCCGCCATCGGTCCGCACGGCGCGCCAGTGTCCCGCGTAATCGACCAGGGGGCGCCGGTCGAAGTTGGGTTCATCGTCGGCGTTCTCGGTCTTGATCCTGGTGGGACCGTAGTGTACGTCCTTCACGTCGCCGTTGTCGTAGATGGCGACGTCGAGCGGGTCGTCGGGCTCGTCCGGCGCATCGATGATGCGGTTGTTCCCGTTGCCGCCGATGACACGCACGCGGAGATCGGGCTGTGCTTCGCCGCGTAGCACGACGCGGTCGTCGCCGTCGTGCACATAGAGTCGCACCTCGCGCGTGTCGTTGGCGTCGAAGCGACGGCGAAAGTGCGGCGCCGCATCGCCCGCGCGCACCTCGACGTCCACGTAGCGGCGGTCGATCAGCGTGACCGTCGCGCGCTCGGCCTCGTCGCTGGCGTGAATGTCGACGTAGGGCGAGAGGTAGTGATAGAACTCGGCGGCCACTTCGCGCAGCTGATCGCGCCGCTCGCGCAGGACCGTCTGCAGGCGTGGCAGCGACGGGTAGTACTCGCGCGGCATGGCGCGCAGCGATGAGTCGATCACGGCATCGGTGAAACACGTTTTCAGAAACACCGCCGCGGAGTCGAACGCTGCGGCATCGAGACCCGCGAGCAGCCGCCGGTCGAGATCGAGGCTGTGAATGGTGAGCGAGTGCATCGACGGATACGTTCGCGAGAACCGCACCAGCTCCGGCACCACCTTGCCGGTGATGGAGGCGATGCCGCCGTATCCCACCATGACCTTGTCACGGTCACGCGCGATCGGTTTCCACAACCCGCCCTTCGTCATGCGCGCCCATTTCCAGTTGCCTGTGTGACGATCCCAGTCGTTCAGAAACATGTCGACCAGACGCGCGCGAAGATACGCACGGTCGTCCACCTGCTGGTGCCAGTCGGCATCGAGAAGCACCTGCAGGCTGTCGGTATCGATGATTTCGATCGCGCCCGCGAATCCCTTTCCGTGCTCCGGAACGTTGGGATAGGGCTCAACCCAACCCAGTTTGCCGGCAAAGTCTTCGCGGAACTCACCGAGCGCCGGATCGTCCGGCATGACGACGAGGCGCGGTGACGGATGCAGCACACCCGCCGCGGTCTGGAATCCGTCGGCAACGACGGTACCCGCCGGGTGCTGCGCGCTGATCTGATCGCGCCCGACGCTTCCGATGATGCTCTTCTCCCAGCCTTTCGGCGTGTTGATCTTGTACTTGTCGATGAGCCGGAACGAGTATTCCAGCCCCTTCGGATTCTTGAAGCGCAGCGACAGGGTTTGGTTTCCCTTGTGAGCCTTGGTGGGGGTGAGACCGCCGGCGTACTCGCCGAGCTTCAGCACGGGCACCGTGACGGGCGTCGTCCACAGATCGCGATAGGTGTCGCCCAGGAAGAAACGCTTCACACTACCGCCGGTGTAGCGTTCGCCGGCCACGGCGGTCGCGGTCTTTTGCGACGGCGGTGGTGCGGCATCTTTGGCGCGCGCACCGCTATCGGTAAGGCAAAGCGCGACAGCGATGGCGAGGATATGTCCGGCGTGCGAGCTCGAACGCATCGGCTTCGTTCCTCAGTTAAGGGGCCAGCGATAAAGCGTAAGGGTGGCGGCGCCGGCGACGGATTCGTCGCTGATGATGAGAATGTGATCGTGCGTGATGGCGACGCCCTCGGACTGCGGGTGGCGGCCTTCGAGCGGTCGCGCGAACACCACGCCTCCCGTGGGCGTGAGCTCGATCAACGCTTTCTCCTGTGCCGCGACAAGCACGAAGTTGCCGCTCTCGGGGTCCAGCGCGATGTCGGTGGGACGCACCTGCTTCCACGGGTTCTTGCCGATGACGTCCTTCTGCGGAACCGTGATCTCCGAGATGCCGTTCTCGTCGCCCGGTGTGTAGCGATACATCACGAGCTCGTCGCTCTTTTTCTTGCCCACATTCTTGCACGCGAGGACGAGTCCTTTGGTGGCCGGGTCGTACGCCATGCCCTCGAATTCGCATTCGTTGCCGAGACGTGTGTCGAAGACCGTGCAATCGACGCGTTCTCCCTGCTGGCCCTCGGGGAATTGATAGATGATCCCGTTGCTCGTGAGCAGGAAGAAACGGTTGTCGCCGAACGTGATGCTCTCGAAGTCGCCGCGCAGGCTCTTTTCCCCGGCGTAGAAGCGCTTGAGAATGGTGCCGCGTCGGTAATCGATCTCGCTGATGCGCGCCGATTCGTCATTGTGCGCGAAGAGGCGGTCGTCGCCGGTGAGCGCAAGCCCCGAGATCTCGGAGAGCTCGGGCGGAAGCAGCCAGCGCGCGACAGGCTTGTTGCTCTTCGCGGTGCTGTCGTTACTC
>DATNGX010000179.1:0-3824 GCA_035605755.1 Candidatus Krumholzibacteriia bacterium | reverse complement strand
CGACCCCGATCTTCCCAACGCGCGCCAGTATCGCGTGAGCTTCCATCATCTGCTCATGCCGCGCACATACGACATCGTGCTGCGCGCGTACCAGTCGCCCGACACAACGCTGGGCCAGTACCACATGGCGGCGGAGTTCCGCCTCAAGGTGGAATCGAGCATCGCGGTGGCGGTCAACGGACGCACCATTCAAAGCGGGGCGTCGGTTCCCGCCGACGGCAGCTACCGTGTGGATCTCACCTTCCCGGTGTTCATTCCGCAGTCGAACATCAGCATCAAAATCGACGACGTGGAAGTGAGTGATGCGCAGTACTCGCATCCTGCCGCGGAGGATTCGTTGTCGTGGATCGTCACCTTCCGCAAGAAGCTGGCGGCGGGCACCCACCACATGCTGGTGGATGCGCAGGGCATCCAGTTCAACTACGCGCTCGTGGTGAGCGAGAGCGTCGGGCTGCGCGACGTGATCAATTATCCCAATCCGTTTGCACGCGACGGCACCCGCTTCGTCTACAGCAACGAGGTCGAGATCGAGAACGGAACCATCGACATCTACACGGTGAGCGGCAAGAAGGTGCGTCGCCTCGATATTCCGACCGGCGCCAGACTGCCGGGCCAGAACTCCGTGTTCTGGGATGGACGCGATACCGCCGGCGGTGCCATCGCCAACGGCGTCTACCTCTACGTTATCAACGTTCATCAGCGCAGCGGCAACGCCACCGTGCGCGGCACCACCCACAAGATCGAGTAGCGCCTCGCCGCTTTGGGACGGCCGAATCCGGGCCCCCGGCAGGGAATAATCCCTGTTGGGGGTTTTTTTCGGCCTCTGATAGACTCGCGCCCGCGCATGAACACGCGCTCACCCATGACCGAACACAAGCCACTTTTCGAGCAGTTGCGCGAGCTCACCACCGAGAGCCGCAATCCGCGTACGCACGGCATCGATCTCGCGGAAACTCCGCGCATTCTCGAGCTGATGAACGATGAGGACCAGACGGTGGCGGGGACGGTGCGCCGTTCCATCCCGGACATCGCGCGCGCGGTCGACGTGGTCACCGCGGCCTTCCAGGCCGGCGGCCGCCTCTTCTACGCCGGCGCCGGCACCAGCGGCCGGCTCGGAGTGCTGGATGCGGCCGAGTGCCCGCCCACCTTCGGCGTCGAGCCCGAAATGGTGCAGGGAATCATGGCGGGGGGGCGCGACACGGTGTTTCGTTCGCGCGAAGGGGTGGAGGATCACGAGAGCTCGGGGGCCGGGGACGTCGCCGCGCACGGTGTTCGCGCCGGAGACGTGCTGGTGGGAATCGCGGCCAGCCGCCGCACACCCTACGTGCTGGGTGCGTTGCGCGCGGCCAAAGAGCGCGGCGCGCGCACCGTGTTTGTGCGTTGCAACGAAGGCGCCGACCCGGGTTGCGACGTGGTGATCACGGTGGTCGTGGGACCGGAAGCCATCACCGGATCCACCCGGCTCAAAGCGGGAACCGCGCAAAAGATGGTGCTCAACATGATCACCACGGCGAGCATGGTGAAGCTGGGCAAGGTGTACGAAAACCTGATGGTCGACGTGCGTCCCAACAGCGAGAAGCTGATCGAACGTGCCAAAGGAATTGTGATGATGCTCACCGGCCTGGGTTACGAAGATGCGGCGCGCGTCTACGACGCGTCGGGGCGTCGGGTCAAGGTCGCGGTGGTGATGGAGCGCCTCAAGCTGGACGGACCGGCGGCGGAGAAGCGCCTCTCCGACGCGGACGGTTTTCTCGCCCGCGCTCTGGGGGAAAAGCGATGATGCGTCGATCGCACATGCGCGCCCTGGGCGTCGTGGCGGGACTGTGCCTTCTGGCTGCGTTCTCGTGTGGAAAGAAATCCGGATCCAGGGGCACGTCGGTTCACCTGTGGCAGTTCTGGGACATCGCGGTGGTGGCACCCATCATCGCCGAATTCGAGAAACAGAACCCCGGCCTTCACGTCGAGGTCGAGCAGCTCACGTGGGCAACAGGTCTCGAGAAAATTCAGGCCGCGCTCGCGTCGGGCACACAACCCGATGTGTGCGAGCTGGGTTCCACCTGGCTCCCGCGCTTCAGCTACGAAGGCGTGCTGGAAGATCTCACGGCGGTGTACGAAGCCGAGCGCGACAGCTTTCTCATGTGGGACAGCGCGCTGTACAAGGGTCGCGTGTACGGACTCCCCTGGGTGCAGGGCTCGCGCGTGCTCTTCATCAATCGCGAGCTTTTCAAGAAGGCGGGGCTCGATCCGGATCGACCGCCGCAGACGTGGGACGAATTGCTGCAGGCCTCGCAAAAAATCGGCGCCCTCGGCAACGGCGTGTATGGATTTGGCCAGAACATCGGCGAGAAGTACGTGCTCTACAAAAAGTTCATGGCGTTTGCATGGGGCAACGGCGGCGATGTGTTCGACGAGCGTGGTAATGTTGTGGTCAACAGCCCGGCCATGCTCGAAGCGCTCGAGTTCTATCTGAAGCTGGCGCCCTTTTCGTTGCAGGAAAAGCAGGAAGTGCTGGATCAGTACTTCAAGACGGGCAAGCTGGGCATGCAGATTTCGGGCGCGTGGAACGTGAAAAACTACGCGCTGGAAGCGCCCAATCTCGACTACAGCTGTGCGCTGGTTCCCAAGCCGGCCGCGGATCGCGGCGAGCATGTGAGCTTTGCCGGCGCGGAAATGCTGGTGGTATTCAAAGGCTCACCGCAGAAAGAGGCGGCCGTCAAGCTCGCGCGTTTCCTGCAGGCCTATCCCCAGGCCAAAGCCGTCTCCCTCGCGGCGGGCAGCGTGTTCCCGGCCGCGCGCGAAGCCATGAACGACCCGGCCTTTACGAAGGATCCGCGCATCAAGGTGTTCGTCGAGCAGTCGCTCACCAGCCGCACGCCCCCCGCGCATCCGGGCTGGAACGAAATGGAAGAAGCGATCGATCACGCAGTCGAAGAAGCGATGTACGGCCGCCGCGCACCGCGCTGGTGCCTGGATGATGCGGCGAAAGAAATCACCACCATCGCAGCGCGATTCAACCAGAAGTAGGAACCGCTTGAGCCGCCGTCGCCGTGTATCGCCCGTCGTGTGGCTCCTGCTCCCGTGGGCGCTGGTTTACGGCGCCTTCTTCGTTTTTCCGTTTCTGTTTTCGTTCGTGCTGGGCTTTCTGCATTACAACCCGCTCAATGTCGCCAATACCACGTTCGTGGGCGCGGGCAACGTAACGCGCCTGTTCGGCGACGCCGATTTTCATTCGGCGCTGCGCAACACGCTGTTCTTCGTCATCGGCACGGTTCCGGTGACGACCACACTCGCGCTTGCTCTGGCGTGGCTGCTGCACGCGCCGCTGCCCATGAAAGACGCCTTCAAGGCGGCCATGTTCCTGCCGTCGATTCTGTCGGTGGTGGTGATCGCGCTGTTGTTCAAGCTCTTCTACGCCCCCGGCGGTGCGCTCAACGAGACGCTGCGCGCTCTCGGGCTCCAGACCCACGGCTGGCTCACCGATCCCGCCACGGCGCTGCCCGCCATCATGGCCATGGATATCTGGGCGGCCGTCGGCTATTACGCGCTGGTTCTGTACGCCGCGTTCACTTCCATCCCGGAGTCGCTGTATGAGGCGGCCACGCTCGAGGGGGCGGGGCATTGGGCCACGTTTCGTCACGTGACGCTTCCCATGCTCAAGCCCGCGCTCGGCTTCGTGCTCGTGATCAATACCATTCGATCCTTCCAGGTGTTCGTCGAAGTGCTGGTGATGACGCAGGGAGGGCCGCTCGGGTCCACCAACACCCTGGTGATGATGCTCTACGACACGGCGTTCCGCCGCCTCGACTACGGCTACTCGAGTGTGA
>DATNGX010000178.1:0-2515 GCA_035605755.1 Candidatus Krumholzibacteriia bacterium | reverse complement strand
ATTATGAATGCGTTGCGACGCACGTTCCCGGCTTCACTACTCCGCAGCTTCCGCGGCGGCCTTCCTGTCCTCGATGAGCTTCTTGCCGCCGGCACCCATCGACACCGGCTTCACGTCGATGGTCACCTTCACGATGCGCCCGGTGAAGCGACTGGTCTCGGGGCGGTAGTCGTTGGACACCGCGGTCTCGCCGTCCAAACCGACGTCGACGCCCTCGTCCGCGGAAAATGCGTACGGCTGCGTCTTCGGAATGCGTCCCTCGGCCACCTTCTTGTCGTCGACATAGAGCGCACAGGTTCCGCCCGCGCCCGGTTTCGGCTCGGCGGGCGTGAATTCGTAGCGGATCACATGCTTCCCCGGAGACATCGCCGCGACAGCGGCGATATTCGTCCTTTCGACCCCAAAGTAGTTGTACTCGTGGTGCACGCGACCATCCTTCATGTAGAGCGTCCACCCGCCGAATGCACCCGCCTGCGCAATGATCACGCCGTTGGTGTTTGCGTCTGTCAGCTCGACCGGCGCGGTGATGGTGTACGAGCAGTTCTTCACGTTGATGAAAGCGTTCTCGGAGATCCCCTGCATCCCGGTGTACACCGTGAGCGACGTGCGCCCGTTCATGAGATCGGGACGGCCCGCGATGCGCGCATCGAACCGCTCCGCGCGCCGGTCATCGATCGGCAGCACGTAATTCTTCTCCGCTTCCTGCATGAAGAGATCCTGCATCTCCTTGAGCTTGGCGGGATTTTTCTTCGCAAGGTCGCGCGCCTGGCTGAAGTCTTTCGTCATGTCGTAGAGCTCCCACACGTCGTCGGCGAGCGGCGGATTCTTGACCATCACCCACGGGATCGAATGACGCGTGCACGCCACCCAGCCGTTGCTGTAGATGCCGCGGTTGCCGAACATCTCGAAATACTGCGTGGTGTGGGTTTCTTTCGCGGCGGCGTCGTCGAACGAGTACACCATCGAGGTGCCGTCGAAGGGCCGCTGCACGGTGCCGTCGACGCTCTTCGGGAACGGCAGGCCCGCCGCTTCCAGCACCGTGGGCGCGATGTCGGTGACGTGTGTGAACTGGGAGCGAATCTCACCGTGCGCCTTGATGCGCGCGGGCCAGTGGATCACGACGCCGTTGGTGGTGCCGCCGTAATGCGACGCAATCTGCTTCGTCCACTGGAACGGCGTGTCGCCGGCCCACGCCCAGCCGATGGCATAGTGCGGGAACGTGGTCGGACCGCCCCAGTCGTCGAGGTGCGGCATGTTGATCTCGGCGGTATTGACGATGCCGTTGAGCGCCATCATCTCGTTGTACGCGCCCTCGGGTCCGCCCTCGGCGCTGGCGCCGTTGTCACCGACGATATAGATGAACAACGTGTTGTCCATCACGCCCATGTCGCTCAGCGCCTCGACCAGGCGGCCGACCTGCTCGTCGGTGTGCTCGCAGAAGCCCGCGAAGGTTTCCATCTGCCGCGCCTCGAGCTTTTTCTGATCGGGTGTCTGCGAATCCCACGACGGAATTTCCTTCGGCCGTTTGGTGAGCTCGGCGCTCTTCGGGATGACGCCCAGCTTCTTCTGTCGCGCAAAGGTCTGTTCGCGCAGCTTGTCCCAGCCCGTATCGAACTCGCCCTTGTATCTGTCGATGTACTCTTTCGGCGCATGGTGCGGCGCGTGCAGCGCACCGGTTGCGAAGTACACGAAGAAAGGCTTGTCGGGTGTGAGCGAATGCTGTGCCTGCATCCACTGCACGGCCTGGTTTGTCATGTCCACGGTGAAGTGGTACTTGGGATCGAGTGCGTGTTCCACGCGGATGGTGCCGTCGTAGATCGCCGGCGCCCACTGGTTGGTCTCGCCGCCGATGAAGCCGTAGAACTTGTCGAACCCGGAGTGCGTGGGCCAGCGGTCGTACGGGCCCGACACCGACACTTCCCACGGTGGTGTCTCGTGATATTTGCCGAAGGCAGCCGTGCTGTAGCCGTTGAGACGCATCATCTCGGCGAGCGGTGCCACACTGAGCGGGCGAATCCCGGTGTTGCCGGGAAATCCGGTCGCGAGCTCCATGATCGCACCGGCGTTATTCACATGGTGGTTGCGACCGGTGAGGAGTGCTGTGCGCGTGGGCGAGCACAGCGCCGTGGTGTGAAAATTGTTGTAACGCAGTCCCTGTCCAGCCAGCTTGTCGAGAACCGCCATGCGCGCAGGGCCACCGAAGGCACTCGACTGGCCGAAGCCGATGTCATCGAGCAGCACGATCACCACGTTGGGCGCACCCCTGGGCGCTTTCATCTCAAAACGCGCGGGCGCCTTGGCATCGCGCGCGTCGAGCTCTGTAGATGAAGGCGGTGTGGGTTCCGGAATCGGAA
The DNA here is from genome assembly GCA_035605755.1 of Candidatus Krumholzibacteriia bacterium. Taxonomy (GTDB): domain Bacteria; phylum Krumholzibacteriota; class Krumholzibacteriia; order WVZY01; family JAKEHA01; genus JAKEHA01. The sequence goes on along the minus strand of DATNGX010000178.1, from coordinate 161 downwards.
GCACGGTCCGGTCGATTCCGTCCTCACTCCACGCCGCACCGGCGAGGACGATCGTGACAAGCCCCAGCAACGCACCGAGTGAGCCGGCGTTAGATCGCATGTGAATGCTCCTTATTATCGAATGCAAAAATCCGCGGAGTTTTGTCTGCGGTCAGGCGGGG
>DATNGX010000177.1:0-9735 GCA_035605755.1 Candidatus Krumholzibacteriia bacterium | reverse complement strand
CGATCGACTCCGGCCGACGCGTCCAGCTCCACGCCTTCGAGCGCCCCATCGGCGTCGACGCGAATGTGGGCGGCAAGAACGCCCTCCAGCCGGGAGAGCTTCTCTTCCGTCTTCTTACGCTGGTCGGATGTAAGCGGCTTGGGATTCATAAGATAAGCAGGCACGGCCGAAGGCCGGGCCTGCTAAGAGCATACCACAGTGCAATCAGCAAGAATCATGCACTGAGCGCGCGTGGAGAGACTAATAGCGGACCATGTCCATGAGCTGTCTGCGACGACTCTCGATCTTGTCGCGGGACAGATTGCAGATGCCGTCGACCGAGAACGCTTCCACCGTGAAGCTCGCCATGACGGTTCCCCACGCCAGCGCCTGCGCCAGGTTGGAACGCGTGAGCTCTCCGGTCTTGCAGATGTGGCCCATGAAGCCGCCCGCGAAGGTGTCGCCGGCGCCGGTCGGGTCCACCACGTTGGTGAGGAGCACGGCCGGCACAAACAGGGTGAGATCCGGTCCGAACAACACCGATCCGAATTCGCCGCGCTTGATGACGACATACTTGGGTCCCATGGCACGGATCGCTTCCGCGGCGCCCAGCACCGTCCACCGATCGGCGAGCTGCATCGCTTCCTCGTCGTTGATGAAAAGCACATCGACGCGCTTCAACACGTCGTAGAGCGCATCGCGCGCGGTGTCGATCCAGAAGTTCATGGTGTCCATGCCGACGAGCTTCGCACCTTTGGTCTGATCGAGAACCGAGAGCTGCAACTTCGGGTCGATGTTGCCGAGCATCACGTACGGCGTGCCGCGATACGCCTCCGGAATGGTGGGATTGAAATGCTGGAACACGTTGAGCGCGGTCTCCAGCGTGTCGCGATTGTTGAGATCCTCGTGATAACGGCCGCGCCAGTGAAAGGTCTTGCCGCGCGTCTTTTCGATGCCGCGCACATCCACACCGTGGTCGCTCATGCGCGCCATGTGGTGCGCCTCGAAATCATCGCCCACCACGCCGACGACGAGCGCCTGCGTGAAGTAGCTGGCGGCGATGGAGACAAAGCTGGCCGAGCCGCCGAGCGCCATGTCGGCGCGGCCCGTGGGCGTCTCCACCGAATCGAACGCCACCGAACCGACGATGAGGAGAGGCTGGGCCTGTTGCTGGGACGACATGGGCTTTCTCCGCGCTACATGCTGCTGGGCGCGCTCACGCCGAGCAGAAAGAGCGAGTTCTTGAGGACTGTGCGTGTCGCGCGGGCGAGCTCGAGCCGCGCGGCCGAAAGCGCGGGGTCATCCCCCACGATCCGGCACGCATGATAGAACTGATGGAACGCGGTGGCCAGCTCCTGCGCATACGTGGTGATGCGATGCGGCTCGCGCGCCTCGGCCGCACCCGCGGCCACGTTGGGAAAGTTGAACAGGTGCAGCATCAGTGCGCGCTCTTCCGCCTCGACGAGCTTCGAGACATCGACGTCCGTGGCGGACGCGGCACCGCGCTCCTCGGCAAAGCGCACCACGCTCGCGATGCGCGCGTGCGCGTATTGCACGTAGTACACCGGATTCTCATCCGACTGCTTGCGCGCCAGCGTGAGATCGAAATCGAGCGGCGAGTTGGCGCGGCGCATCAGGAAGAAATACTTGGCCACGTCGACGCCGACATCCTCGATGAGCTCGCGCAGCGTGATGAATTCGCCGGCGCGCTTGCTCATGCTGACCGGCTTGCCGTCCTCGAGCAGTCTCACCCAACCCACTATGATGATCTCCAGCCAGTCGGCGGGAGCACCGAGCGCCGCCATGGCGGCCTGCATGCGGGGCACGTGGCCGTGATGGTCGGGACCGAGAAGACCGATGGCGCGCGCATAGCCGCGGTCCAGTTTGGAAGCGTGGTAGGCGATGTCGGCCAGAAAATACGTCGGCTCGCCATCGCTCTTCATGATGACGCGATCCTTGTCGTCGCCGTAATCGGTGGAGCGAAAGAAAACCGCGCCGTCCTGCTCGTAGGTGTGGCCGCTCTTCACCAGACGCTGCTTTGCATCTTCAACCGCGCCGGGATGCAATGACGATTCGCTGAAGAACCCGTCGAAACGCGCGCCGTAACGTTCAAGGTCGGCACGGATGGTATCGAGCATCTGTCCGGCGGCCTGTCTTCCAACGTCACCGGCGCTGTAAGAAGGATCAATCCACGCTGAAGCGTCGCGCTCGCTTACCGTGGCCGCCAGCGACGTAAGGTAATGCCCCGGGTATTGGTACTGCTCAATCGTTTCGCCCGCTGCCGTTTTCCCGAACCGCTCCTTCAATCGAAACCGAAAACTTTCCCCCAGCGCTTCCACCTGTTTGCCGTAATCGTTGACGTAGTATTCGCCCTGCGTCTTGTAACCGGCGTAATCGAGCAGATTGAGGATGGAGTTCCCCACCGCCGCGGCGCGCGCGGAGACGATCACCAGAGGCCCGGTGGGATTGGCGGAAACGTATTCGACCTGGATGCTCCGGCCCGCTCCGTCGCGCGATGACCCGTAGGCGTCGCCTTCGCGCATCACTTCGCGCACATTCTTCTGCAGCACCGGAAGGGCGAGACGAAAATTGATGAAGCCGGGTTTGACGGCTTCTACACCCGCCACGATATCGGCGGGAAGCTGGACGGTGCGAGCGATCGCTTCTGCAATCTCAATGGGATTTTTTTTGAGCTTTTTCGCGAGTGACATCGCGACTGTCGTCGCGATATCCCCGTGCGATGCGTCGCGCGGACGCTCGAGCGACACAGTGACATCGGGTGCGGATATGTCGAGACGCTGCAGCGCGTCCGAGACGGCTGCAGCGATGGTATCGCGCAGATTCACGAACGCGCCCCGGCGGCGGGCTCGTCGATCTGCTCGGAGGGCGCATCGCCCCAGAGGCGCTCGAGCTGGTAGTAGCGGCGCACATCGGGCTGGAACACGTGCACCACGATGTCGACCAGATCGATCAACACCCAGCGCAGCGAATCGTAGCCCTCGACGTGATAGATCTCGAGGCCGGCTTCGCGGCACGAATCGATCACGTGATCCGCGATGGCCTTCACCTGCGGAGAAGACTGGCCCGAGCACACCACAAAGAAACGTGTGACGTCCGTCACTTTACGGACATCCATCACGGTGATCTCGACGGCCTTCTTTTCGAGTGCGAATGCGGCCACCTTCCGGGCGGTGGCGCGGGTCGCCACGGCCGTGGAACGGCGCGGCGCGGGCAGCGGAGTCTTGAGAACCTTGCGTTTCGGCGCCGCCTTGGCTTTGGGCGCCGTCTTGCGTTTCGTCACATCGCCTCCATCAGGTTTGCTTCTCGCGGCGCCGCGAAACGAAAAGCGCCGTCAAAGCGCTCCCAATATACAGGAGACAAAGCGGCGTTGCCATGAGTGTCTGGGAAATCGGGTCGGGGCTGGGGGTGGCGATGGCAGACACGATGAATATGATCACGATGGCATAGCGCCAGTTCTTGAGGAAGGTGCGCGCCGACACCAGGCCCGACATGCTCAGGAGGAACATGACGATGGGCAGCTGGAACACGAGCCCCATGGCCAGGCACAGCTGCGCCACGGTGTCGAAGTAGGCGCTGATCGAGATCAGGGGCTGCACGTGCGTGGTGCCGTAACGGACCAGGAAGTTCACCATGCCCGGCGCCACCATGAAATAACAGAACGCGACACCCGCATAGAAAAGGAGGATCGACCAGGCCACGATGGGCATCACGCGGCTGCGCTCGTTCTTGAACAACCCCGGCATCACGAAACGCCAGATGCGATAGCCGATGTACGGGAACGCGGTCATGATGCCGAGAATCAAGCTCAGCTTGGTCCGCACCATGAAGGCTTCGGACGGCGCCTGGAAGATGAAATGGTCGACGGGAACGTCGCGCACCATCCATTCCAGGATGGTGCCGCTGAAGCAGAAGTACCCGGCCGCAAAGGCGAGAAACACGAGCACCGACGCGGTGACGACGCTGCGCAGCTCGCCCAGGTGTTCGAGAAAACCCATCTCGCGCAGGCGTTCCCTGCGCGGCGGGCGGATGGGTTGGACGTTGGGTCGCATCGCAAACCTAGTCGAGCAACTGTCTCTCGATGCGATTGGTGACCGACGTCGGCATGGGATCGCCGCCGGCCTGCGGCGTCATGTTGATGTCCGTGTTCATGGTGCCGCTGAAGTAACGGATCACGCCGCGCGCCGCATCGAAGTGAAATTCGAACTTGCCGGTGCCGTTGCCGGAGATCTTGTAGTTGCCCATCGGCGTCTCGGTGCTGCCGCCCACCGTGGTGGTGACGTCCTCGTCGACCACGGCCAGCGACACTCCCTTGTCCTTCCTGAGCTCGCGGAACTTGAAGTGCTCGCTGCTCACATACTCGGAGCCCGCCGCCGACTTGTCGCGATGGTTCTCGCGCTTCCACGTGCCGCCCGGCTTTACCGCGTTCGCAGGCAGATACACGTACCAGTTTTTCAGCACCGGCTCGACCACCTGCTGCACGTTCTGCCACGAGTCAAAATTGGGACCCGGGCCGATGTCCGTCACCGTGCCGTGAGAATCGACGGTGAAGCCCACCGTCTTGCCGATCATGTTCGCCGACGAAGGGTCGGGCTGCACGTTTCCGGCGATGGTGTTGGTCGCATCCACCTTGTCGAAGGTGAGCGTCATGGCGTAGGCGTCGCCTTTCTTGGACCCGCACGCCACCGTGACAGTCATGTCGGCCACCTGGCCGGCATCCATTCCCATCATCTTCATGTCGGTGTTGATCTTGAGGTGGTACTTCTGCGCTTTCCCCGGCTCGAACTTGTACGCGAATGTGACTTCGCCGGCCGCGGTTGCGATGGTCGTCATGGCCGTCAGCACGACGGCGGTTGTCAGCAGTTTGCGAATCACGCTTATCACCTTTCGGTTTACGACTTGCGCTCGTCGCGATTCTGGCGATCGAGCAGGACTTTCACTTCGTTCATGAATTGATTGATGTCCTTGAACTGCCGGTACACGCTGGCGAAGCGGACGTAGGCCACTTCATCGAGCGACTGCAGCCGCTCCACCACCAGATTGCCGACCTCGACGCTCTTCACCTCGTTGCGAAACTTGCTGAACAGCACGGTCTCGATGTCGTCGATGACGCGCTCGATCTGCTCGCGCGACACGGGGCGCTTTTCGCACGCCTTGAGCAGTCCGCCCAGGAGCTTCTCGCGGCTGTACTCCTCGCGCCGGCCGTCCTTCTTGACCACCATCATGGGCACGCGCTCGATGTACTCGTAGGTCGTGAAGCGGTGGCCGCACTTCAAGCACTCGCGCCGGCGACGGATGGCTTCGCCTTCCTTGGTCGTGCGCGAATCGACGACCTTGTCCTCCTCGAATGCACACTGCGGGCACTTCATCGGGGAATGGTCCGTGAGGCGCCGAGCTCGGGATAGAGAGGAAACGCGTCACACAGCTCGCGCGTCTTCGCGCGCACGGAGCGAATGGTCTCTTCGTTGGTGGTGTCTTCCAGCACGCGCGCCATCTCTTCGGCGATGGTGCGCATCTCGTTCTCGCGCATGCCGCGCGTGGTGAGCGCCGGCGTTCCGATGCGGACACCGCTGGTGACGAACGGGCTCTTCTTGTCGAAGGGCACGGTGTTCTTGTTGACCGTGATGCCGGCCGCTTCCAGCGCCGCTTCCGCCTTCTTGCCGGACAGGTCGCGCGCCGACAGATCGAGCAGGAAAAGATGCGTATCGGTGCCTCCCGACACGACGTCGAAGCCGAGCTCGATGAATCGCGCCGCCATCGTGCGCGCGTTGGCGATCACCTGTTTCTGGTAGGTCTTGAACTCGTCACTCATCGCTTCTTTGAAGCACACGGCCTTGGCCGCGATGATGTGCATGAAGGGACCGCCCTGCATGCCGGGGAACGTGATCTTGTCGACGGCCTCGGCGTGTTTGGCCGGCGCGAGCACGAAACCTCCGCGCGGTCCGCGCAGCGTCTTGTGCGTCGTGCTGGTGACCACGTCGGCGTGCGGCACCGGGCTGGGGTGAAGCCCCGCCGCGACCAGCCCCGCGATGTGCGCCATGTCCACCATCAGCAGACACCCGGCTTCGTCGCAGATCGAGCGCAGCGCGGCGAAGTCCCACGTGCGCGCGTACGCGCTGGCACCCGCCACCAGCATTTTCGGCTGCTCGCGTTTCACCTGGTCGCGCAGCGCGTCGTAATTCAAAACGCGCGTCACCGGGTCGACTTCGTAGGGAACCACCTGGAAGAACATGCCCGAGAAATTCACCGGATGTCCGTGCGTGAGATGTCCCCCGTGCGAAAGCGACAGTCCCATGATCTTGTCGCCGGGTTTCAAGAACGAGAAGTAGGCCACCATGTTGGCCTGGCTGCCCGAGTGCGCCTGTACGTTGGCGTGCTCGGCGCCGAAGAGCGCTTTCAGGCGGTCGCGCGCCGTGTTCTCGATGTGGTCCACTTCCTCGCAGCCGCCGTAGTAGCGCTTGCCCGGATAGCCTTCCGCATACTTGTTGGTGGGCACCGAGCCCATGGCCGCGAGCACCGCAAGGCTCACGAAATTCTCCGAAGCAATCATTTCCAGCGTGCCGTGCTGACGGTTCGCCTCCGCGCGGATGAACGAGGCGATGTCAGAATCGGTGCGCTCGAGATTGGCAAACAGGTCGTGCACTCAGTTGCCCCGCTTTCCGGTTTTCTTCCATCCGTCGAAGTTGTGGAGCTTGGCTGCCATCGATTCGACGCAATCACGGATGATGAGATATGTGTGCTCGTAAATGGCGAGGTCGCTGCCGATCGGATCCGGTATGTCGCCGTTGTGGCGGTCGGAAAAATTGGTGAGCAGAAACGTGCTCTCGAGCGAATCGGGGTCGAGCTCGCCCACCACCTCGCGGTGGCGCACCCCCATCGTGACGATCAGGTCTGCATCGTGGAGGAGCTCGCGCGTCACCAGCCGTGAGCGGTGCGCGGAAAGATCGAGCCCGTGCCTGTCCGCCATCTCCAGCGAGCCGCGCGACGCCGGGCTGCCTTCGAGCGCCGACGTTCCGGCCGACGCGATCTCCACTTCGAAGTCGAGACGTCCGGGCAGCACCTGGTTTGCAATCGCTTCGGCCATCGGGCTTCGGCAGGTGTTACCGGAACAGACGAAAAGGATCTTTTTCATTCGGATGGTTCGCGCCGCCCGCACCCGGGCGGGTGGCAAGATAGGGCCGGACGATTTACGGCAAGCGCTGTCGCGACCGGCGGTTGCGTCATTGGATTCGACCGCAACCATACAAACAACTCGTTGACTTTGCAACGGATTCCGACTAAGTACTGTGTCCAACCCCACGGACGGAACTCAAAGGAAATGCGAAACATGACACCATGCCGGCCGGCGCTCGTAACGGGCGCGATGCTCCTCCTGTATGCTTTCCCCGTCTCGGCCGAGCCCATCATGGCCGCCAAGAAGTACAGCGGGCCCATCCCCCAGAGCTCGATCTCGCTCCGGGTGGGCGTCCTGGGGGGTCCCAACAACGAGGAGATGATCGCTTATCTCGATGAACGCGTAACGGACCCTTTCATCATCTCGTGGGAGGACTTCAAGGCCGCAGCCGCGGTGGACGTCACCTACATCCACAAGCCGCACCCCCAGTTCGGTTTCCGCGTGAACGGCAGCGCCTCGCGCCTGAAGTACACAAGTAGCGGCGATTTCGTCCCGCAGGTTGGCGACACGCTCCGGCCGCAGCTGACCTACGACCGCAAGTTCGAAGTCGACCTCTTCACGCTGGAAGCGTCCGGCATCTACTTCTTCACCGATGCGTCGCAGGAGCAGTTCCAACCCTATGCGGGCGCCGGCTTCAGCCTCGGGCTTCCGCACCAGAAGTTCACCGAATCGCGCACCGATGTCGATACCGGGCAACCGTACACGGACGACATACCCGGGAAGCCTTCCGATGTCAGCGAATGGGATGTCGCGCCCGGCGCGCATCTGGTGGTGGGGACCCTGTACTATTTGAATGACCGCTGGGGTCTTTCCGCGGAAGCGCGTGCGCAACTGATGGAGAGCAAGTTCGACCAGTTGGAGGCTTTCGCCCCCGACACGCAGCAGTACGAGAACGTCAGCTTCGTGGTGAAGTACACAGGATTTTACTTCTCATTGGGCGCTACTTACGGTTTCTAATCCTTCATGATTCGAAACATCGCCCTGCAATCTCCCACCGGCGCCGCGCGTGAACAGGCGCTCGTCATTCCGGTCTACAAAGGAACCAGGAAACTCTCCAGCGGCGCGGCGCGCATGGACCGCGCCTTCGGCGGCGTGGGTGCGGTTTTCTTTTCTGAAGGCTTCAGCGCCGAGCGGGGCGAGACGCGCATGGCATCGATCAAGCGCGGGCGCCGGCTCGTACACACCGTGCTCGTCGGCCTCGGTGATCGCGCGAACGCAACGCCTGAAGAGCTTGCCGATGCGGCCGGTGCGGCCGCGAAGCTCTTGCTCCAGCACCGCGTGGAATCCGCGGCCATTTATCTCGACGATCTGCTCGCGGGCGCGTCACTGGATGCCGATGACGCGACACACGCCGTCGTGAAGGCGTTCTGCCTCGCCTGTCATCAATTGAAGCCGCGCCCGTCGGCACGGCTCACCCGCTTGACGCTGCGCACCACGCGCTCCGCACGCGAGCTCTCACCTGCAATTCAACGCGCGCGTGTTCTCGCGGAGTGGATGGTGCGCGTTCGCGACTGGGTGAATCTCCCGGCCAACGAGCTCGGTCCTGCCTCGTTCACCGGCGACGCCAAACGCGCGCTTGTCAAAGACGGCGTGACCTGCCGCGTGCTCACGCGCAAGCAGATCGAAGCCGAAGGCATGAACGGCGTGCTCGCGGTGGGTGTGGGCAGTCGCGAAGAGCCGCGCTTTCTCGTCGCGGAGCATGCGCTGGCCAAGAAGAACTGGCCGCTCGTTTGTCTGGTGGGAAAAGGCGTCACGTTCGACTCCGGCGGTATCTCCATCAAGCCGTGGGAGAAGATGAACGAGATGAAGAGCGACATGGCCGGCGCGGCCAGCGTCATCGCGGCCACGGCGATGGCAGCACAGCTCGAGCTTCCCGTGCGTGTGGTCGCGATCACGCCGTGCGTGGAGAACATGCCCGACGGCAATGCGTTCCGACCCGGCGACGTGATCAAGCTCAAGTCTGGAAAGACCGTGGAGGTACTGAGCACGGACGCCGAAGGCCGGCTCATTCTCGCCGACGCGGTCGCGTATGCACGCGAACACTATCAGCCATCGATCATCGTCGACATGGCCACCCTCACCGGCGGCGTGCTGATCGCACTGGGCACGCGTGTCGCCGGCATCATGGGCAACTCCGCGCGCGACCTCGACGACATGCGCGCAGCCGGCGAGCGATCGGGCGAACCCGTGTGGCCGCTGCCCCTCGACGAACGCTTCGTCGCGATGATCAAGGGCGAGGTCAGCGACTACAAAAACTACGGCGGCCGCAACGCATCCGTGATCACGGCCGCCGCACTCATCGGCACCTCGGCGGAAAAGACACCCTGGGTGCACATCGACATCGCCGGCACGTCGTGGAACGACGGCTCGGGCTATTCCTACCAGTCACGCGGTGGCACCGGCTACGGCGTCGATCTTCTGCTGCGCTTCCTCGAAATCGTCGCTTCTCGCGCCTAGCTTCTGCTCTCCTGTGTGAGCGGGAGCACGTCGGTCCAGCGCGCCGGATTCTCGGCTGCATCGCCGTTACCGACTCTACCTCAAGCAGTACGGCGCTTTGGACCGAC
>DATNGX010000176.1:0-2342 GCA_035605755.1 Candidatus Krumholzibacteriia bacterium | reverse complement strand
GTGCCGATGTAGTTGCCTTCCACGATGGTGCCGTCGGCGTCCACGACCTTGACCTGTGCGCCGACCGGATACCCTTCTTCGCCATAGGCGCCCGCTCCGGAAATGACATTGCGCTCGGCAATACTCGGACCGCCGATACGATTGTTGCGCGCGACGACGCCGAACTGCGGCGCGCCCTGAACCACGACTCCGCCGCCCAACACCGTGTTGCCGACGACGACGTTGTTCTCGGCGGGGCCTGCGATTCTGATGCTGGAAAGAGAATTCCCCTCACCGGTAGAGGCACCACCGATGATGTTTCCCGTCGGCGTTGGCCCGCCCATGTAGCCCTCGATGGAAACGGACGCGAGCAGCGGTCCGGTGACCTGGCAACCGATGACGCGGTTCTGATTGCCGACGAGTCTCACGGCGTAACCACGCTGGGACACATAACCCAGTCCCTTGATGACGCAGTTGTCACCGTTCACGTAGATCGCGGCAATACCCTGACCGCCGGGCTCGAGACCGTAGATTCCGATTTCCGGTCCGCTGGGATTGGTGTCGCCTTTGTTCGCGGTCTGCGTCGAGAAGTCGACCGTGGTTCCGGAGTCATTGAGGAAGAACGCTCCCTGCTCCAACCGGAGCATTCCCACATCCGGTATGAGCCAGAACGAAGCGGGCGGAATCGCAAAGGTGATTGTCTGCGGACCCGTGGTGTTGTTCGCCGCCGCGACCGCTTCGCGAAAGCTGATGAGTCCGTCGGGTCCGGGGAGATCGCCCACGCGATTCAACCCTGAGAAGTCGGAAACATCATCGAGCGTATTGACGGTAATGACGTCGACGGCGGTCTTACCGGACACCACGTTGTCGCGCGGCGAGGCCGGTGCGTTCAGGATGGGATCTGAATGTTGGGAACAGCCGGTACTGATCGTGATGGCGAGCAATAATGCCGGCACGAGGGATCGGAGTTTCATGGCGGGACTCCTCTTCTATATAGGGCGGCCAAAAAAGATTCTCAGGGGGGGCCGACGGGGGCATTATGATCTATTTCGGATCTTTTTGTCCACTATTATTTGCCGGTCCGTGCAACCCCGGGCATTCCGTGGCTGCTGTCAATCGAGACCGGCCGGTCAGGGCATGTAGTCGGCGTAAACCGGCTCGTAGACGTGCTCGCGCACGAATTCTTCGATGTCTCCGGGTGTCGAGATTTCGGTAAGGCCTGCCTCGAACACCACCTGCGCCACCGCCGTGGCGATCTGGAGGGAGACATCCCGGATCGATGTCAGGGGCGGAAACAGTAGACCCTTCGCCAGCGCCTCCGGTGTCACCAGACCGGCCAGCGTCCGTGCCGCCGCGGCGAACATCTCATCGGTGACGCGCGACGCACGCGATGCGATCACGCCCAGCGCGACACCCGGAAACACATATGCGTTGTTCGCCTGCCCCGGCACGAGCGTCTGCTCGCCCAGGCGGACGACCGGAAACGGGCTCCCGCTCGCGAAGAGCGCGCGTCCGCCGGTGTGAGCGTAGGCTTCTTCGGCCGTGCACTCGGAATTGGCGGTCGGATTGGAAAGCGCAAAAATGATCGGGCGCTGGTTGAGCGCGGCCATCTTCTCAAGCACCTCGCGCGTGAACGTCGCCGGCTGACCGCTGACGCCGATCAACGCCGTGGGCTTGCAGACACGGATCGCGTCCAGGAGACTGTTTGCCGGCGCGGCGTCGTGAGCGTAGGCCTTCTTGTGCTCCGCGAGATCGGTGCGCTCGCGGACGACGAGCCCGTGCGAATCGACGAACCAGCACGCGCGTCGGGCGACGTCGCGCGCAACGCCCAGATCCACCAGCGCTGAAACGATGAGATCGGCAATCCCAATGCCCGCTTCCCCGGCACCCAAAAAGAGAAAGCGCTGATCCTTCAGCTCACCCCTGGTGATGCGCATGGCCGAGAACAACCCCGCCAGCGTCACCGCCGCGGTGCCCTGGATGTCGTCGTTGAACGTGCACACGCGATCGCGGTACTTCGCGAGCAGCCGGAACGCGTTCTGGTTGCCGAAATCCTCGAACTGAATGAGAACACCCGGCCAGCGCGCATTGGCGGCGGCGACGAACTCATCGATGAGCGCGTCGTAATCGGCGCCGCGCAGACGGTGACGCTTGAGCCCCAGATACTCGGGCGATTCCAGAAGCGACGCGTTCTCGGTTCCCACATCGAGCGTCACCGGCAGTGTCGACGCCGGATGGACACCGGCGCACGCCGCGTAGAGCTCCAGTTTTCCCACCGGAATTCCCATGCCGTTGGCACCCAGATCCCCGAGCCCCAGGATGCGCTCGCCGTCGGTGACGACGATTGCGCGTACGTCGGCGGC
>DATNGX010000175.1:0-2119 GCA_035605755.1 Candidatus Krumholzibacteriia bacterium | reverse complement strand
TGGAACGGACAGCGCCACTCTCGGCTCGACCCGATGCGGGGCCATGATTACTATGTCATCATGATGAAGAAGCACGTCGACCTCTTCGACACCACTTATACGAATTTTACCGATTCGGTTCACGACGCCATTCGCCGGGAGACATACGGGCACGACATCGGCCAGACCAGCTGGATCACCGCGGGCGAGTACGACCGGTTGCTGCCACTTCTGAATCTGAGCGCCGAGAGTCACGTGCTCGAGATTGCGAGCGGCTCGGGTGGTCCGGCGCTCTACATGGCGCGCTCCACGGGTGCGCGGGTGACGGGTCTGGATGTGAACGAGAGCGGTGTGGCGACGTCCAACGAGCTGGCGGCGAAGGCCGGGATGGGCGATCGCGTGCGCTTTCAACTGGGCGATGCGAACGCGCGCGCGCCGTTCGACGACAATTCGTTCGACGCGCTCATCTGCATGGACTCCATGAATCATTTTCCCGACCGGTTGTCCGTGTTTCGGGAATGGCATCGCCTGTTGCGGCCGGATGGCCGCGCCATGTTCACGGATCCGTGCATGATCACAGGACCGGTCACCAACGAAGAGCTCGCGCTGCGCAGCTCCATCGGGACGTTTCTCTTCACCCCGCCGGGTGTGAACGAATCATTCGTCGACCAGGCCGGGTTTCGCCTGGTGCGACGCGAGGACGCGAGCGAGAACTGTGCGCTCGTCGCCGGCCGCTGGCGCGACGCCCGCGCCAACCATCGCGACGCGCTGGTGCAGGTGGAAGGGGAGGAACGCTACGAAGGACTGCAGACGTTCTTTGATGCGGTGCATCGCTTGACCCGCGAACGACGTCTCTCGCGCATCCTCTACGTGGTGGAGAAATAGCATGCTCCCGGCGCGTCCAAGCTTCTTTGAAAGAGCCCGGCGCTCATAGATCATGGTCAAACGGCGCAGACACGAGACCCCGGGTCCGTACCAGGCGTTCATGCTGGTGCTGTGCGTGTACGCCATCGCCGAGCTGGTGCTGCGTTCTTTCTTTCCGCTGCGCGAGGAGACGATCAAGATCCTCACGTACGGAGACTATGCCGTCTGTCTTTTCTTTCTCATGGATTTCGTGATCTCGGTGGTGTACGCGGAGAATCGCCTGCGTTATCTGGTTACGTGGGGTTGGGTGGACCTGCTCTCGAGCGCTCCGGCCGTGCCCATCGTGCGCTGGGGACGGATCGTGCGCGCGGCGCGGCTGATTCGCACCATGCGTACGCTGAAGGCGACACGCGTGCTGGTGAAGGTTATTCTCTCACGTCGCGCGGAGAGCACGTTTCTGGCCGTGTGTCTTTTGAGCATTCTCGTGCTCACCATCGGCAGTGTGACGATCCTGAGGCTGGAGGATGTGCCCGGCGGCAACATCAAGACACCGGCCGACGCATGCTGGTGGGCGCTTTCCACCATGACGACGGTGGGCTACGGCGACAGGTATCCCACGACCGACTTCGGACGCATCGTGGGCGCTGCTCTGATGATCACGGGGGTGGGGCTGGTGGGAACGTTTGCGGGTTTTGTGGCCAACTGGTTCCATGGCGCGGACCAATCGCGCCAGCAGGAGGAGATGGTGAAGCTACGCGACGAGATTGGCGCGCTGCGTGAAGTACTGGAAGCGCAAGCGACCGAGCCGCGCACGAAATGATTCCGCGCACAATCATCTCGGGCGGCCAGACCGGAGCGGACCGTGCGGCGTGGGATGCGGCCATGGACTGCAAGGTCGCGATCGGCGGCTGGGTCCCTCAGGGTCGGCGCGCCGAGGACGGCATGATCGAGGACAAGTATACGGGGATCCAGGAGACCGACAGCTCCCACTACGAAGAACGCACGCGCCACAACGTGCGCGACTCCGACGCGACGCTCATCGTCACGCACGGCGAGTTGCACGGCGGCTCACGCTTCACGCGCGACATGGCGCAGGAAACGGGGAAGCCCTTCATGCACGTGGACCTGGAAAAGCTCCCGCACGATCTCGCGCTGACCATGATTCGCGAATGGCTGGAGCCGCTGGAGGGAGAAAGCCTGAACGTCGCCGGACCGCGCGAGAGCAGCGACGGAAGAATCTACAAAGCCGTGAAGAAGCTCATCACGGATTTGTTAA
>DATNGX010000174.1:0-6509 GCA_035605755.1 Candidatus Krumholzibacteriia bacterium | reverse complement strand
GCGGGCGCGGTCCGGGATAACGGAAGTCGTCGCGATTCACACTCGCGTGCGAATCGGTGTCGAGCGCCTTGCGATAGAAGAACGCCATCACCGTGGTGCCGTGGTGCTCACGAATGCCGTCCACGATCACCTCGGGAAGTTTCTCCTGGCGCGCCAGCTCCACTCCGTCCTTCACGTGCGACATGAGAATGAGCGCGCTCATCTGCGGCGTGATTTTTTCGTGCCGGTTGAAACCCGGTTCCTGGTTCTCCGCGAAGTACTCGGGTTTGAAGATCTTGCCGATGTCGTGATAGTACGCCATGACGCGCGCGCGCAGCGCGTCGGCGCCGATCTCGGTGGCGATGGCATCCACCAGGTTGCCGAGCAGCATGGAGTGGTGATAGGTCCCGTGCGCCTCCATGTTGAGCCGTTTCAGGATGGGCTTGTTGAGATCGGTGAGCTCGAGCAGCGTAAAGCGCGACGCGCAATTGAACAGCTGCTCGAAGACGGGCAGCAGAAACACGGTGGCGAGCCCGGTGAAGAGCCCGTTGACGGCGCCCCACATGGCACTGGTGGCGAGCCCGCGCCACGGCGCCGTCCCGCCTTCGACCGCCGCAATTCCCAGCGCGTACGCGCCCGCCACGAACACGAACACGGAGTAGCCGCGGCTGCGCGCGCGCATGCGCTCGATGCCGGCCACACCGGCGGCGCCCGCGATCCAGCCCACGAACGCGGCGCCCGCTCCGGCGCCGGTCGCAAGGGCGAGCAGCGCCGCCGCGAACGCGCCGGCAATCAAACCCAGCCGGTAGTCGAACAGCGCCGCCAGCGTCACCGATACGAACGCCACCGGCGCCAGGTACGGGCTCCATCCGAAACGCGCCATCGCGGCCAGACCGATCAGGTATGCGGTGAACACGGCCAGTACCGCGGCCAGCCGTGACGCCGATCCGTAGGCGCTGGAGTGAAACACGCGCAGGTACACGGCGAACAACACGCACAGAATGAGCACGCGCAGAGCTTCCGCCGCGTGGGCGCGCGCCAGCGCCATGGGTGTGCGCGCCGGGTCGCGATCGACGCGCTCCGACTCCATCGCGCGCAGCACGGTTTCCTGCTCGTCGGTGACGCGCTCGTTGCGTCCCACGACGCGCTCGTTCTTGCCCACATCGTAGTAGCTCTTCACCGACGACGATGCCAGCTCGCGGCGGCGTGCGGTTTCATCCACGTCGAACACGAGATTGGCCAGCGCGTGTCCGCGCACGAGCTCGAAGAAGATGCGCGAGCGCGCGGCATCATCGGGGAAACGCACGCGCGCTTCGGCGCGCACCACCTCTTCGAGCTTGCCCTGATCGACGAGCCCGTCGGTGGGACGGCGCAGCTCGCCTTCGCCATCCACCACCACCACTTCGTGATAGTCGTTGCGGCGCAGAATGGCGGCGTTGTCGACCAGACCGCGCATGAACAGGTCACGCTGAAAATCGCGCACGCCCACGCGCAGCGACGAAAATCCCTGCGGCGAGAGCGCGGGCCGCAGCGTCTCGCGCGGAACACCGGGCAGCCACTGCGCGGCGCGCGCCACGCGCTCGTCCTCGCTCAGGTCCTTGGCATAGACCGAGGTGGCAACCGTGTCGAGGAGCGCCGAGAGTCCGTTGGTGAGGTCGCGCTCGACGTCGCGACGGCGTTCGAACACGGGTAGCACGGCGAGCGCGGCGCGGGCGCGCGCCACACGCACTTCCTCACCGGAGAGCGGAACGCGGAATGCGAAGGGCGCCACCACGTCGCGATCGGCGACCTCGCCCGAGCGGAACGCGGGCTCCACGTGGCTGCGCAAGGGCGGCAACAGCGCCACCACGGCCAGCGTAAAGGCGATGGCGAACAGGATGTGGAGCAGCGGAACACGGCGCGTTCGCGCCGCGGCGGCGGAAGTGGATTCGTGACGAGGGCGAGGCCGCGACCAGAGCCGCTTCATGACTTCTGCTCGTCGCGGTCACGCGCCTCGAACGCATTGATGATGCGCTGCACGAGCCGGTGACGAACCACGTCGTCCTGGGTGAGAGTCACGAAGGCGATACCGTCGACATTCTTGAGGATCTTCTGTGCCGCCACCAGCCCCGAGCGCGACGGCGGGTCGAGATCGACCTGCGTCACGTCGCCGTTGACGATGGCGCGCGCGTTGCGGCCGAGACGGGTGAGGAACATCTTCATCTGCATCTCGGTTGTGTTCTGCGCCTCATCCAGAATGACGTACGCATCGTTGAGCGTGCGACCGCGCATGTACGCGAGCGGCGCAATTTCGATGGTGCCGTTCTCCATGAGCTTCGAGGTGCGGTCGACAGTGAGCATGTCGGCCAGCGCATCCACAATGGGACGCACGTAGGGATCGAGCTTGGCCTGGAAATCACCGGGCAGGAAGCCGAGGCTCTCGCCCGCTTCCACGACGGGACGCACCAGGAAAATGCGCTCGATGGCACCCATGCGCAGAGCGGCCACCGCGGAGGCAACGGCGAGATAGGTCTTGCCGGTGCCGGCGGGTCCGATGCCGAACACGATGTCGTGGGTGCGAATGGCGTCGACGTAGCGCTTCTGCCCCGGCGTGCGCGGTGAAATCGACAGCCCCTTGCGCGTCGACACGATCACGTCGCGCTCGAGCCCGGCGAATTCGACCGACGGCGTCACGTCTTTTTCAAGCGTGTCGTGATTTGTCTTCAGGATGTAGCCGATGTCCTGCTCGGAGAGAGCACGGCCCCCGCGCGCAATGTCGATGGCTTCGCGAAAAAAACTGGTGAGCCGGTCGAGCTGCTCGTTGGTGCCGTTGAGGATGATGTCGTCGCCACGCACGACGACCACGCCCGGGAAGTAGCGTTCGACGAGGGCGAGATGCGCGTCGCGGGGGCCGAAGAGTTTGAGCGGGTCGACGCCGTTAAACGAAAGTACCCGCCGCCTGGTCTTCAAGTGGTCAACCACCTCCGGCAGAAACTATATGCCACCGGCGAGGGGAAGGCCAAGCGTTAGCGCGGGATGGTAATGACGGTGCCCGGCGGGATGTCGTAGGGATCCTTGACCTTGTCCTTGTTGGCCTCGTAGAGGCGCGTCCACTGCGCCGGGTCCCCGTACACTTCCCAGTAACCAGCGATGGTTTCGAGGGTTTCGTACGGCATCGTCTTGTACTCGGTGGGCAGCTCGCGCGGGATGGCGAGCTTCATGCCGGGATAGATCCACACCGGGTCTTCGATCTTGTCGAGGTTGGCGCGGTAGATGCGCGGCCACTTGTAGGCATCGGCGTAGATGTCGTCGCGGTTCGAGATGACCGAGAGACAGTCGTTGGCCACAACCTGGTATTCCCTGGGCAGCGCCTGGTACTGGTTGATCTGCGAGGTCAGCGTGCGGATCTCGGCCTCGAGACGAAGGATTTCCTTCTCGGCCGGAGTGATCTGGCCGCGCAGCCCGTCGACGCTCTTGCGCGTCGTCTGGATGTCCTTCTGATTGGTTTCGACCTCGGCCTTGAGGCGGGCCTTCTCGGCTTCGAGCGCGCTGCAATATTTCGACTTGTCGCCGTTGGAGAGCGAGTCGAGCTGGGCTTCCGTGTAGTACTCGCCGGCCTGCACGTTGACCTTGCGACCGGTGGTCTTGCTGCATCCGGCCGCGACGACCACGAGCGCGAGTACCGCAAGCATGGCCGCCGGCTTGATCAGGTTGCGCATTCTAGGGGTTCCCCTTCTTGGGTGCCGATGTCTTCGTGGTGTCCTTGGGCGCGGGGGTTGGCGCCGGAGCCTTGGTGGCCGGCGCGGCGGCGGGCGGCGTCTTGGTCGCGGCCGGAGCCGGCTTGGCAGCGGGCGTCTTGGCCGCTTCCTTGGCCTTTTCGGTCTTGCCGGCGCCCTTCTTCACCTGGTCGAGCTGGGCACGCAGCTCGGCCGGTTTTCCGCGCTTGGTTTCGAGATCGGCCTGCTTGGTGGCCAGATCCGCCGCGAGCTGAGCCTCGCGGTCACGCGCCGTCTTCAAATCCTTCTGAAGCTGGGCGATGTCCTCGCGCAGCTCTTCCAGCTCCACCGGCGACACCTTGCAGTTCGGTGCCTTGGCACAGCCGAAGAAACACATGGATATGATCACAGTCGCGGCCCATGTGAGCCGGACGCGGCGTCCATTTCGCACGCCTGAACTCCTTTTCAATCGTGTGTTCTGATGGGGATTAGGGACGAACGGTTACCACCGGTACCCTAACAATGCCCACCGCGGACTGTCAATAGGGTCGTCGGGAAGTCAGCTTTTCCCATCCTCCACCGGGATCAGGGCAATGTGCAGGTCACGGATCTGGTTGGGCTCGACCGGCGAGGGAGCGTCGTCCATGAGGGACGTGGCCTTCTGCGTCTTGGGAAACGCGATCACGTCGCGGATCGACGGCGCGCCCACCAGCGTCATGATGAGCCGGTCCACACCGGGCGCGATACCGCCGTGCGGTGGCGCCCCGAACTCGAGCGCATCCAGCAGGAAGCCGAAGCGCCGCGCCGCGTCTTCCTTCGTGATGCCGGTCACGGCCATGACGCGTTCCTGCAGCGCGCGATTGTGAATGCGGATGCTGCCGGACGCGAGCTCCATGCCGTTGCACACCAGATCATAGAGATGTGCGCGGACCTTGAGCGGATCGCTCTCGAGATACTTCACGTCTTCTTCGAAAGGCATTGAGAACAAATGGTGACACGGTGAGTATGCGCCGGTGTCGGGGTCGCGCTCGAAGAGCGGAAACTCGTTCACCCACAGCATGTGAAATCCGCCCGCCTGGTCGGCGCCGGTGCGGCGCGCTGCGTCCACACGCAATCTCCCCAGAATGCCGTTGATGTCCGATGTCTTTCCTACGAGGGCGAGTAGCAGACCGCCCTCCGACAGGAGGGCATCACGAATAATTGCGCGCTCCACGTTCTCGCCGAGAAATTTCGCAGCCAGCCCGCTCAGTCGCTCACCTTCACGTCGCAGGCTGATGAGACCACCCGCGCCACTCGCTTTCGCGAGTGTTTCGAGCTCGTCGACTTCCTTCTTCACGAGTTTGGTTCCATCGGGCACGACAAAACCGCGCACGCTTCCGCCGCTTTCAAGCGCCTGCTTCACCACGCGAAATTCGGTGCCCGCGAACGCACCCGAAAGATCGACGAGCTCCATGGCGTAGCGCGTATCGGGTTTGTCGCTGCCGAAGCGACTCATCGCCTCCGCGTACGAAAGACGCGGGAATGGCGTCGCGAGATCTCCCGCACCGGCCGTGCGGAACACTTCGCTCATCAGGCCTTCGACAAGATCGAACACGTGGTCTTCCTTGACGAAGCTCATCTCGATGTCGATCTGGGTGTGCTCGGGCTGGCGGTCCGCGCGCAGATCTTCGTCGCGCATGCAGCGCGCAATCTGGAAGTAGCGGTCGATGCCGGCCACCATCAGGATCTGTTTGTAGAGCTGCGGGCTCTGCGGCAGCGCGTAGAACGCCCCGGGGTGCACGCGGCTGGGAACCAGATAGTCGCGCGCACCTTCCGGTGTGGCGCGCACAAGCATGGGCGTTTCGACTTCGAGGAAGCCGCGGCCGGAAAGGAAATTGCGGATCGCAAGCACGACCCGGTGGCGAATCTCCAGATTCTGCGCGATGGGACGGCGGCGGATGTCGAGATAACGATACTTGAGCCGCAGCTCTTCGCTCGCCTTCACTTCATCGGTGATTGTGAAGGGCAGCACGTTGGAACGATTGAGAACGAGAATGCGTGACGCGGAGACTTCGATGTCGCCGCCCGGAGTGTCGCGGCGCACCATCTTCTCCGGACGTGCGCGCACGGTCCCTTCCACGGCGATGACGTCTTCCATGCGCAGCGACGACACGACTTCATCGACGTGGTCCACCACGACCTGAACGTTGCCGTAGCGATCGCGCAGGTCGATGAAGTTGACACCGCCGAGATTGCGCGCGCGCGACACCCATCCCATCAGATGGACGGTCTTCCCCACCTGCGCGGCGGAAAGATCCGCCGTGCGATGGGAGCGCTCGAATGGAAGATGGAAGCCTTCGTTGCTCACTTGGAATCCTCCCTGGATTCTTTTTCGCCGTCGTGCGCGTCGTGCGCAAACACCGAAAGGTGATCTTCCTGCACGCGACGCTCGGTGCGATCACGCAGGTCGTGCCATTCGATGATGCCGGGCGTGGCCGCGTCGACAACGATGGCAATGCGGGCTTTCTTCTTCGACGCGGACTCCAATTGTGTCTTGCGCGAGCGCCCGGAAAGATCAACTTCAGCGGAGTCCACCTCGCGCAACACGCGCGCCGCCCCGAGTGCGCGAGCTTCGGCGGCCTGGCCAACGCATACGACATAGTAATGGATGAAGCCGTTCGGATCGGCGGCGGCGTTCATCGCTTCGACGATACGCTCGAGCCCGGCGCTGAATCCCACCGCCGGCGTGTCGGGCCCGCCGCATTCGCGCACGAGGTCGTCGTAACGCCCGCCGCCGCACAAGGCACTCTGCGCTCCCGTGGCGCCGTGGTACACCTCGAACACGGTGCGCGTGTA
>DATNGX010000173.1:0-6198 GCA_035605755.1 Candidatus Krumholzibacteriia bacterium | reverse complement strand
GCATTCGCGGGCAGGACCAACTCTACGGAGAAATCGAATATCGTCGCGTGCTCACGGCCAACGGCCTGTTGGGAGCGGTCGCCTTCGTGAACGGACTCAGCACCCGGGAGACCGCATCGAGCAAGTTCGAGAGTCCGGATCCGGGTGCCGGTCTCGGGCTGCGCATCCGGCTCAACAAGCACTCGCGCGCGAATCTCTGCATCGACCACGGTTGGGGTCTCGGTGGCTCGCAGTCGTGGCAACTGTCGATGAACGAAACCTTCTAGCGTCTACAGCCCGATCAACGGCGCGATGATCGTGCGCTGGATTTCCGAAGTGCCCGAGTAGAGTGTGCTCGCCAGTGAATCGCGCAGCTCGCGCTCGATTCCATATTCCACCATGTAGCCGTAGCCGCCGTGAATCTGCATGGCATGGCGTGCGCACTCGATCCACGACTCGCTGATGTAGAGCTTGGCCATGGCGGCTTCGAGGTAGTTGCTGCGACCGCGCGACTTCTGCCACGCCGCCTTGTAGAGCAGCGCCCGCGCCGTCTCGAGCTTGATGTTCATGTCGACGAGCTTGGTCTGCACGAGCTGGAACTTGCCGATCTTCTGGCCGTACTGCTCGCGCTCGTTGGCATACCTGACGGATGTCTCGAGCAGGCGCCGCATCGCACCCACGGCGCTGGCCAGGATGCACCCGCGCTCCCACGACATGGAGTCCGCGAACAGCATCTTCCCCGCTCCCTCGCGACCGAGACGATTTTCTTCCGGCACCGCACAGTCTTCAAAGAACACCTCGCTCATGGGCGAGGTGCGGATTCCCATCTTGTGCGTGTGCTTTCCGATGGAGAGGCCGGGCGTGTTGCGCTCCACCAGGAATCCAGTCACTCCGTTGGGGCCGAGCGCAGGGTCGACGGTGGCGAAGGCGAGATAGATATCGGCGACGGGTCCGTTGGATACAAACACCTTGCCGCCGTTGAGCACGTAGTGGTCGCCCTTCTTGATGGCGGTGGTGGCGATGCTGTACGCGTCCGATCCCGAGTTCGGCTCCGACATCGCGTTGGCGCCGATCATCTCGCCGCTCGTCAGCCTGGGCAGATATTTTTTCTTTTGGGCGTCGGTGCCGAATCCCATGAGCGGCGTCTCCAGCGTCCACATGTGCGCGTTGATGGAGAAGCACAGTCCGTTGTCCTGGCATCCGTAGCCGAGACTCTCGAGCACACCCACGGTGGTGAGCGCGTCCATGCCGAGGCCTCCGTATTCGGTGGGAACGGGAAGCCCATGAATACCCATTTGTGCGCACTTGATCCAACCATCCCGGTTGAATTCACCTTTTTGATCGCGCTCTTCGAGCGCGATGTTGAGTTCTTCGCGCGCAAATTTGGCGACGCTCTCACGCAATTCGTTCTGTTCGCTCGACCACGAAAAATCCACGGGGCTACTCCATTTTCATGAGCGTTTGATAGTCAGTCTTTTCGGTGGACGTCTTGGGCAGCTCGGCATGGAAACTGAATACGTCGGGCACCATGTAAACCGGAAGGTGCTGTGAACAGAACGCCTTCAATTGAATGAGCGAGATGCGACCGCCGTCGCGCGTGGCGAGATGTGCACGTACTTTCATTCCCAGCGCTTCATCGGGGAGCGCAATGACGGCCGCCTCGCGCACGTCGGGATGGCGATACAGACACGATTCGATCTCGCCCAGCTCCACGCGATAACCGCGTTTCTTCACCATGCGGTCCCGACGTCCGGCGTAGGTGTAGTTGCCGTCTTCCGCCTCGGTGACAATGTCACCCGTCCGGTAATAGCGTGAATCCCGCGCGAGGTACGCGTTCGCGGTCTGCTCCGGGAGATTCCAGTAGCCCGGTGTAACCGACTCACCCCGGATGCACAACTCGCCTTTCTCCCCGCGCGCTACTTCATTCTCGTCTTCGTCCACCACGATGCCTTCGAGGTGCGCGCACACCTTCCCGATCGGAAACGGATCCGTGCGATCGGCGGGTATCCGGGGAGGCAGCTCGTAGAAGGTGCAGACGTTGGTCTCCGTGGGACCGTACAGGTTGAAGTAACGCGGCGCCGGCAGAATGGCGTGCAGCGCTTTCAGGTGCACGATGGGAAAAACTTCGCCGGCAAAGTTCACCACACGGATGTGCGACAGATCGAACTCCTCCAGCTTCCCGTACTGGACCAGCAGGCTCAGGATCGACGGCGTCGAATACCACATCGTGATCTTCGCGTCGTGGATCAGCTTCGCCAGCTTCTGCGGTTCCTTCCCCACGTCTTCGGGAATGAGGGCGAGAGTGGCGCCGTGTTTGAGCGGTGTGTAGATGTCGAGAATAGAAAGATCGAAGTGAAAAGGCGCGTGCGACGAAAACACATCGTCCGGAACGGGCGAAAAAATATCGCTACACCAGTCCACAAAACTCGTGGCGTTACGCTGGGTAAGCATTACGCCCTTGGGCTTGCCGGTCGAACCGGAGGTATAAAGGATGTACGCGAGATCGTCCGCGTCCGTGTACACGGTGCCCGCAGCGGGCGCAGCCAGCGCCCGATCGTACTCATCCAGCGCGGCGCGCAAGCCATTGCCGCCGCCCGAAGCCGCCATCACGATGAGCGGCGGGTCGAAGCTCTCGCCGGCCAGCTGGTGCCTGAGCGCCGGCTCGAACACCCTCTCCGTGATCGCTACCTTGACCGCGCAATTGGCCAGGATATACGCGTTGCGCACCGGCGGAGCCGAGGGATCCACGGGCACATAGGCCGCGCCCGTTTTGAGCACGCCGAAGATGGACGCCACCGTATCGATCGACTTGCGCAGATAGATGCCGACGCGGTCACCAGGTTTGACACCCAGCGCCACCAGCCGATCGCGCAACCGGTCGGACAGAATGCCGAGCTCGGTATAGGTGATGCTGGAGCCATCGGCTTCGCGCACCGCCGTGCGCGCGCCATGACTCGCCACCGAGCTCTCGAGATATCGCTGCAGTGTGGGACTCACGGGTTATTACTTCTTCTTCCTCGCCACCAGGTCGGTGATCAGCTCGAGCGTGTTGAGGTTCTCCGAGTCGGCTTCGTGTGCTTCCACCGCGATGTCGAATTTCTCTTCCAGATACGTGACCAGCTTGAGCGTGGCCAGCGAATCCAGAATACCCGTGGTCATGAGCGGTGTGTCATCGGTGAGCTCATTGGGGTCCTCACCGGGGAGAAACTGCTCCAGGATGTACGTCTTCACCGTGTCGTGTATTGCCTGACGATCCATGCGTGGTGTCCTTTGCGTTCCGCGGTTACAGGCCCGCTTCGTTGATCTTGTCGTAGAGCATCTGCGCCAGCATATGATGGCACTGCGTGTTGGGGTGCGAGTCCCACGGCGCGATCCAGCGCTTGGCGGGGTCGAGCCCGTCGTAGGCCTTCCGGCAGTCGATGACCGTGAACCCCGCCGTCTTTGCAATCTCGATCGACTGGTCGACGCGCGCTTCCACGGTTGCATCGGTCGCCCCGGTGTGCGGCACCACCACAAAGTAAGGTGCGATGTTTCGATCGCGGCAGCGCTGCACGATGCCGCCGTACACCCAGGCCAGAATTTCGCCGGCATGCGGGTTGAGCTTCTGCACACACTCCGCCACCGACGTTTCTTTTGTCAGCCCCGCATGGTTGATGAATGCGCGCAGCGGCTCGTAGGTCATGGGAAGCTCGTGCGTGGTGACGTCGACCAGGTCTTTCACACCCCAGTAGATGTCATCGATCGAGGTGAACATGAGCGCGTTGAACTCGAACTGCGGCAGGATGCGCTGGTCGAGATCAGCCAGCTGTTGAATGGGTCCGTACCCGCTCACCGAAAAATTGAGAATCTCGTAGCGTTTGTGG
Source organism: Candidatus Krumholzibacteriia bacterium (assembly GCA_035605755.1). Classification (GTDB taxonomy): domain Bacteria; phylum Krumholzibacteriota; class Krumholzibacteriia; order WVZY01; family JAKEHA01; genus JAKEHA01. The sequence continues at coordinate 2,356 of DATNGX010000173.1, read as the reverse complement.
TCGGTCGCCGCGTGCTCGGCGGTGAGCCGGTCCTCGACCAGGTTGTCGAACACTTCGCCGTCTTCCACGCCCGTGCCCATCGAGTGCGATGCTCCCGTGAGCGCAATGCGATATGTCCCGGGCGCGCCCTTGGGCGCGCAGTCGCGGTCGCGCATGCCCCAGCGATTGGTGGTCATCATCGCACCCTTGTGCCACACGTGCTTGTTGGGCATGAACTCATAGTTCGGGAATCCGTCGATGGAATGCAGCGCCCAGCAGCGGTCCCAGTTGGGCGGTTTCTGGTTGTAGAGATCGCCCAGGTCGGAATTGAAGCGCACCACGTTGGTGAGATCCTCGTAGTAGCCGCGGTCGAGCATCTGCTTGTCACGCGCGTTGAGACTCGACGTCTTCAGATTGTCGACGACATTGCTGATCGCCGGATTGACGTGGAACTTGAGCGGCGCGTAAGCCACAAACAGAATCACCACGCACGAAGCCGCAATCTGATACGCCGGCAACCAGAACGGCGCCGGCTTCTTGAGCTTCGAGAGCGCTCCACCCACCTTCGCCCGCTCGCTCTGTGCCACCATCACCGCGATCACACCCAGCACCGCCAGCGAACCCACGATCCACGCCAGCGACTGTGCATCGAAGCGCACCAGCTTCTTCACGATCATTCCGAATTCGCTGATCGATTCGGAGGACCAGATCACCCACGAAAAACAGATCACGACGAACGTGCCGATGGTGCGCAGCGCCAGCATCAGCTCGTCGCGCGCGGAAATCTTCTTTTTCAGCGAACGCTGGCGGCCGTGCTTGTTCTCCCACAGCATGTTCCCCAGCACCAGCAGTCCCATGATCGACCAGAACACGATGTCCTGCCATACCACCGGGAATTTGCCGCGGATCCAGAACCACTGATACGAGTGCAGTGCCCACGTGACGAAGAACGCGGCCAGCGTGGCAAGAATGAGAGACGCGGTGGCCCCCATGCGCTTGTTGAGCCGGAAGTAGATGGGGTTGAAGAACACCTTCTGGAGGAAATCCTTCCAGTAGATGTTGATGCGCCGCCAGTAGTCGGTGAAGCTCTGCGACAGGAAATAACGATTGTTGGCCTGGGTGAGATTGAAGCCGAACAGGTGCATCATGCCCACGATCACGTGGAAGCTTCCCGAGATCTTGAGATACATGAGGAACGCGCTGACGACGAACTTCGCCGCGTCGAGCGACGTCACCACCTGCTCCGGGCCCACCATGTGCTGATAGACCCAGCGATACAGAATGAGCTGAAAGACGCCGCGAAACATCCACTCGACGCCGGTCTGGTAGATGCGCGTGTCTTCGCTGTCGTAGTACGAACGGCAGAAGTGTTTGTAGTCCACCACCGGAAAGAGCGGAAAGCACACATTCGGCAGCATGAAAAAGTACGCCAGCGCGCGCCACAGCCCGACCGGCGCGGCGCGGTTGTTGAGGTCGTACAGATAGACGATGAGCCGGAACATGAACATGGCGCCAAAGATCGGCCAGATCGCGTTCGAGACCAGAGAAAACACACCAATCCGCATCGCAGCGTAAGCCGTGCCGACGGCGATGATGAGGAGAACCCGAAGTGCGAATCGAAGCGGAAGGTGTGCGAGCCCGATGAGAACGGATCCCAATACCACAATCTGGATGGCGTTGGTCCGTCCCATGACGAAATAAATACCTGCGAGCGAAATGACGGCGAAAACCGCCATCCGGAATCGCGAAGGAGCGAAGTGGTTCACCACGAACCCGGCGCAAGCCACCATCATGACGCGGAAGAACGCGGCGCTCTCGATGTCGAAGGTGCGGATGATCAGCGCAAGCAGGGCGAGCTGAACCCCGACCGCGCCGAAGCGGGCAAGCTGGCCGGGCGAAAACTTGCCGGGAACGGCCGCGGGGACGGCGGTGGCGGCCCGGTCGGCGCGCACGGCGGATGGACCGGTTGAGGTCGGCGGAACGGTACTGCTCATCCCTTGGAAACGGGGAAAAAGGACTCCGGGACTTGGGCGTACGAACGGCTCGATTCTATCACAGGGGCCGGGGGGCGCGCCACGATCGGGCGCCGGCGATCAATCCTGGTAACCCTCGGCGAAGACGCAGTCGAGAATCTCGTATGTGCGCTGCCCGACGGGCAGCCGGACCTCGACCGTTTCGCCTTTCTTGTGGCCGATCAGCGCGCTGGCGAGGGGCGAGTTGTAAGCGATGATGCCCTGGTCGGGATCGGCTTCGCCGTCGCCCAGAATGGTGCACTCGCGCACGTTGCCCGTCGTCTTCTCACGGATCGTGACGCGCTTTCCGAACGTCACCGAGTCCTCGGGCAGGAGCTCGTCCTTGCGCACCACGTTGGCGCCGC
>DATNGX010000172.1:0-2823 GCA_035605755.1 Candidatus Krumholzibacteriia bacterium | reverse complement strand
CGGAGCGCACCGAGATCGATGTGCACGCGCGCATGATCGCGGCCAAGGAAGTCGGCGGAGATTTTTACGATTTCTTCCCCGTCGACGAGGCGCGCATCGGGATCGTGGTGGGCGATGTGTCGGGAAAGGGCGTCCCGGCGGCCCTTCTGATGGCGATCTGCCGCACGCTGATTCGCGGCTCGGCCATCAACGGCGCCCGGCCGCACGAGTGCATGGCCGCCGTGAACAACCTGATCTCCGGCGATGTGGTGCCGGGCATGTTCGTCACCGTGTTCTACGGTGTGTTGAATACGAAGGAAGGCACGCTCGAGTACTGTTGTGCCGGACACTTTGCGCCGTACATTGTCTCGGATCAGGGCGTGCGCATGTTGGAATCGGTGGGAGGCCTGGTAGTCGGCGCAGTTCCCGGATGGGAATATCAGAGCGCCACGGTCCAGCTCATGCCGGGTGACGCGCTGTTCGAATTCAGCGACGGCGTCACCGAAGCGAACAGCGCCACCGACAACGACTATGGAGAAGCAAGGCTCGAGGAGTGCCTCAAGGGAGTGCACAGCACGCGAGCGGAAGAGATTGTGGACCGTGTGATCACCGCGGTTCAGGAATTTTCAAGGGGCGTACCGCAGGCGGATGACATCACCTGTCTCGCGGTTCGCTATATGGGCAAGTAGTAATTCACAGGGGTTGCCGCCATGGGCGGCGAAAGCAAGGGAATCATATGCGAATCTGGAAACGTCCACCTATTGTTGCAGTGTTGTTCGCCGTCGCGGTTGTCGCCCTCGCGGGCTGCACACAGCGCGAAGCCCCGGGCTTCGATCCGAACTCGTCGGCGAAGTTCACCGAAGCCGTCGCGCCGTTCGGTCTGGTCTACCAGTCGAGCAGCTACGACAGCGATAACAACCAGACCACCTTCACGTACCAGCTGCAGAACACGACGGCGCCGGGAACCACGCCTTCGGGCGGCATCCTGGGCGTGTTCACGACGGTGCTGGTGGAGCTTCCGCCCTGCGCACCGGCGCCCTCTGCGGTCAATCCGCCCGACGGAGCGCAGATCTACACAAACGCCAACGGCATTTACGGCGTCGAGTGGGGCGTGGGCTACGATGACAACCCGAACCTGATCTACACCATCACCTTCCCCGGCGATATCACGACGGGAACGGTGCGCTCGATGGTCAGCACGGGTGGCCAGCGCTTCATTTCCAACGTTTCGGGCCCGTGCGAGGGCGATTACGTCATCGACGGCTACGTGTTCACGGATGCTGACCAGAGCGGCAACAAGGGTGGCACCGAGCTCGGTATCTCGGATGTGACGGTGACGCTCTCCGGCGGTGAGACCACGGAGACGACACTTACCGATTCGGACGGTCACTACACGTTCAGCGTGGGCGCCGGCGAGTACACGGTGAGTGTGGACTCGGCCACGACCAGCAACACCGACTACAACGAGTCGCTGTATGGGGACTGGGAACCGACCAATGCGCAGTCGCGCGCGGTCACCGTGGGCCCGAACTCGACAGGCAACGACTTTGGTTGGGAGCCCGATGTCGCAGGCATTATCGCCCGACTCGATGCCGGCGATATCACCACCAACGGCAAGTCCTACAAATGGTGGCGCAAGGAGTTCTACCGCGTCATCAACGGCAACGCCAACACAGCGTACACGGCCGCGGAGCTGCTCGCCTTCATCCATGAGATCGAGGACACGGCGTTGCTTGACGAATATGACTTCACGCCCGGCAACGAGCTTCAGGAGGTCTACGACATCCTGAACAACCACTTCTTCGGCGATGACGATGATGGCAACAGCATCTTGCTCAACACCAAGAACGACCAGGGCAACCACGACGCGTATGCGTTCCTGGTGCGCGAGCTGCTCACCTTCGAGCTCAACCACGTGAGCGGGCGCGGCTTCGACGACGAGCAGCTCCGGGCGATCCTTATCAACTGGGGCGAGGGGCTGCTCAAGGTCTACGCCCCGGGGGACGCGTTCAACGCCAACGGCGGCCCGCAGGGCTCCGCGATCAACGAGCCGCAGCGGCTCCTGACCAGCCCCCTCGAAGACGGCGGTACCATCTTCAAGAAGGGCAACGGCGCCACCGGCGGCGGCGGCACGGGCGGATAGTCCTTCGCCGTTAGCGGCTGCGACAGAATTTGCTATGCTCCGGACCAGCCGGGGGGATCAACTCCCTCCGGCTGGTCTGTTCTTATGATTCGTCGTCTCCACGCGATCATACTTCTCACGCTTCTCGTGCCCGCTATTGCGGGTGCGCAGGAGCTTCCGTTTACGCATTACACGCCTGCCAGTGAAACCACTCCGCTTCCATCCGCTGAAGTGAGCGCGGTCTACCAGGACCGCGAGGGCCTGATCTGGTTTGTCATCTTCTCGTCCGGGCTCGTGCGCTACGACGGCCATTCGTCGGAGCTCTATTCCACCAACGACGGACTTCCCGACTTGAACGTGTGGGAGGTGACCGAAGACGCGGCGGGACGATTGTGGGTGCGCTCGAACGGCGGGCTCGCCGTGTCCGAAAAACCGCTGGGCAAATATGCACCCGGCGAGCGCGTGCACTTCGTTACGAACCTGGGCAAGCACGAGCTTCCCCACGATTCGATCGGTGATGCCAACCGGCGCCTGGCAGTGGATCCATCCGGCAGGCTGTGGATCGGCACACCGAACAGCGGCGTGATCCGCGTTGCCGCGGACGGGGGGCTGGACACGCTGAGCACCGAGCTGCGCACGGGCGAGCAGAACGATGTGCGCTCCTTGACGGCGCGGCGCGACGGCTCGGTGTGGGTGGCACTCGGCGGCGGGCAGATTCTGTC
>DATNGX010000171.1:0-2714 GCA_035605755.1 Candidatus Krumholzibacteriia bacterium | reverse complement strand
GCCGACACCGTGAAAAACTATCTCGTCAAGAAGGGTGTGCCGGCATCACGCATGACCGCGAAAGGCTACGGCGAACTGCATCCCGTCGCGGACAACAAGTCCCCCGAGGGCAAGGCCAAGAACCGTCGCGTCGAATTGAAGAGAATGTAGTTGGGACGCTCTGACGTCAATTCATAGTCAAGCCCTGGCGGCTCCATCGTATCCGCGATGGGGCCGCCTTTTTTTACGCAGCGAATGAACACGCAGCCAAGAACTAGTGTGCGTGCTGGATGTCCTCGCGTGTGAACGCGGCAAAGACGAAGGGCTGGGCGCGGAGGAATTGCGCGAGGTCGCGCAGCGTCAGACCAAGATGTGACAGGCGCGCCTCGTCGATGAAGATCTGGCCGTTTTCGGATTCGTAAGAAGTAACCAGCGCCTTCCCCTCGGGGTCGAACTTCTCGTGCAGAAGATCCACGATCGACGGAGCCAGATGCCGCATCCCGGGTGATGCGGGTTCCGACGGCATGCCGTGGTCAGCGCTCACGGCGAGAAGATAGTTGTCGCCCACTTTTGCTTCGAGCGCGGCGAGGATGCGCGCCAGGTGGCGGTCCATTTCGCCGAGCGTGGCGCGAAGCTCGGGCGAATTCGGTCCGTACTTGTGGCCCACGAAGTCCGCGCACTTGTAGTTCATCAGGATCAGATCCGGCACCTCGTCCTGACCCAGCGGCTCGTGCTCGATCATCGCGATCATCGCGTCGGCTTCAAAGGCCGGAAACAACGCCGACCGTTTTATCGCTGCGGGCGAATCGACTTTGTGATGCATCCATTCGCCGTCCGCGGGCCACAGGGCGTTCGCGTTGCGATCCTTCAGATAGTCGGGCAACCGGAAGCAGCTAGGATTCGTCGTCCAGGCCCCGGTCTTGTCATCATAGGCCGCCATGATGACCGCCGTTCCGTTCGACTGGCACGCACCGTGCCCCGCCAGCGGCGTCGCGGCACGGTCGATGCTGCCCTGCGCCACGACGATCGCGCGCCCCGCTGTCTCGCGCTCCAGCATGTCCGAGAGCGTCGGCGCCATCAGGTCCTGTGGCGTGCACCCGGCGAAGAAATCATGACGCTCTCGCCGGCCGAAGTCGTACATGTTGACGCCCGTGATGCCGTGAACGCTCGGATCGGTTCCTGTCGACAGCGTGGAATGCCCGACTGCGGTATTGGATGGAAGAACGGAGAGTTGTGCCTGGCTGAACCATGCACCGCGTTTGCGCAAGCCGGTCAGCGTCGGCATCGTAGCGGCATATCGATCAAAATAGTCTCTGCGCATGCCGTCCAGGACGAGCAGCATGACGATCCGCGGCGGTGTCCTCTCGTCCTTCAATACCGGCAACCCGTGACCGGTAACAGCCGCCGGCATCCTCACGCCCAGCGCTTCCGCCAGGGTCGGCGCGACATCCTGTTGGGATGCGGGCGTCTCGTACGTTCCCGCTTTCACCGCAGGACCGACAAAGAACAGCGGGATCGCGACGTCGTAGCTCCAGGGAGAACCGTGCATGAACTCGTAGTCCGGGTCGGGCCGCGTGATGAAATCGCCTTCGCGCGGCACGATGACGATCTGTGCGGTTCGTCCCGGATAGTAGGAGTGCGAGAGCATCTCCAGGATACGCTGCCGCGCCGGCGTACTGCTCTCGGCATCGCGTGCAGGCGCATCGCTACCTGCAGACCGGCGATGGGGCGCGGACGCGCAACCCATTGCGAGCGCAACGACGATGAGCAGCAGTCTGCGAACCATATTCTCTTCCCCTGACAGAAGCCTGGCGGCTAAGGGGGAAGGAGATGTTGTGAATGGCGAGATAGCAACGCCGGTTGAGTAGTCGGAGTTGCGACCGTCTTCCCCGCCGGGAGTATGAAACGAGTTAACGAAAGTGTCAACGATGCCGCGGCACAGTCACGCGCATCGTGGTACAATCGCGCCTCGCGAAGCCTTCCTCACATGCCGCCCCGGAAGTTGGTAAGCCATGCAGTACCGCAACGCATCCTCTGTCGTTGCACTGGCGATCACCGTCATCGGCAGCTTGATCATTGCGCAATCACATGCGCGCGAAGACGCGACGGTGGTGGAGATCGACGGCGGCAAGGTGCGCGGTGTGTCGAGCGATGGCCTGCTCACGTTCAAAGGGATACCGTTCGCGCGACCGCCGGTGGGAAACCTGCGCTGGCGTGCGCCGCAACCGGTTGAACCGTGGCAGGGCGTTCGTGACGCGAAAAACGTCGGCGCCGATCCCATGCAGCCCGCCCATCTCGCCACCCCGGGCGCTACCATCTCCGAAGATTGTCTCTATCTAAACGTGTGGAGCCCGGATTCCGCGCACACGAGCGCGCGCTTGCCGGTGATGGTGTGGATCTACGGCGGCGGTCTTGTCAAAGGCGGCGCGGCGCTCTACCCGGGACAGTTTCTCGCGCGCCAGGGGATCGTGGTGGTCACGTTCAATTATCGGCTGGGACGCATCGGGTTTTTCGCCCACCCCGCACCGGCCGCCGAAGCACCGGATGAACCGCGCGGCAACTACGGCTACATGGATCAGATCGCGGCGCTCAAGTGGGTGCAGCGCAACATCGCCGGCTTCGGCGGCGATCCCAGCAATGTGACCATCGCGGGTGAGTCGGCGGGCGGCGGCTCGGTTCTCGTGCTGCTCACATCACCCATGGCGCGCGGACTGTTTCAACGCGCGATTCTGGAG
>DATNGX010000170.1:0-7536 GCA_035605755.1 Candidatus Krumholzibacteriia bacterium | reverse complement strand
CCTGCTTGTATGGCCGGAATGTGGCCGGTGGAACGGAGTGGGGATATCACCGGCTGTCCCGTGGCGCCGGAGAAAAGCCGGGGGCGCCGGCGCTTCGGGACAAGCCCATACTACGCCATTGATAGGAAGAGGTTGCAGGCGATCTTTGGTAGGAGTGGAAGGCCGGCGGCGCGGTCACGCCGCCGGCCCGCGAAAGGCTTATTTCGACCCGATCGGGAACCCGATGGACCCCATCACGGCGAACCCGCGGTTGGTCCCGGCGTCGTCATCCGGATCGTCCGCGACATCGGTGATTCCGAGTCCGTAGCGGCCGTCGACACCGAGTACAACCGGTCCGGCGTCGAAATTGAGGCCGGCTCCGAAGGTGACCCCGAACTCGAAACTGTCCACACCATCGAGGTCACCGCTGGCGGTGACACCGCCGAGCGTGATCTCGAGCTCCGATTTCACGTTGAAGCCAAGCGTCGGTCCGCCGAAGAAATCCAGCCGCGCGGCTTCGCCCAGTGGAACATGCGCCACAGCCAGGATTGGAAACTCGACATAGTCGAGCTTGATGGTGGCTTCATCCCCGCCCTCTTCTTCGTGCGCGCCCTTCTGGAAATACAGACCTTCGACACGCAGTCCGAAGTTCGGGGAAAAATCGGCCAAGAGGTAGGCACCGCCGACAAAACCAGTGCGGTCTCCGGTGGAATCGCCATCATTGGTCAATTCCATGACCGAGACGCCGCCTTTTACGCCCACCTGGCACGTGGCGGAATTGGCCGCCGCCGCGGCAAGCAACGTGGTCGCAACTGTACTCAGAATCAGAATGCTGCGCTTCATTTCGTCCTCTCTTACCGGCGCTATTTCTCGGCGCCGATCGGAATTACCAGACCACCCAAAACGCCGACACCACGATTCTTGATGTCGTCGTCCTCCGACAGCGACGTCACGCTCATGCTGTAACGCCCTTCGGCAAGGAGCGAGAGCTTCTCGAGCGCGTACGTCAGGCCAATGCCGACCACCGCTCCGAACTCGAAGCTCTTTACACCGTCGAGATCATCATTGCCGTGGCCTTCGATGGCCGCCTCGGCCTTCATGTTGAAATTGAAAGACGGTCCGGCAAACACGTTGTATCCGAACTTGGTGTTGCCCGCCGGAAACGAAGCCACGAACTCGACCGGGATGTCGATGTAGTCCAGTTTGTAGAGCGCGGTGTGAATGTCGCCGTCTTCGGTCGAAATGTCGCCTTCCGCGCCCTTCTGGACGTACAGCACATTGCCGCGCACGCTGAGGCGCTCGTTGATCGGGCACTGTACGAAGCCGCCGCCCTGAAACGCGCTGCGGCCGCTCAGATGCCCGGGCGCATCATCCCCGGCAAAATCCCCGAAGTTGCCGCCGGCTTTGAGACCGATGGTGACTTTCTCCGCGCGTGCCTGCGCCGACACAACCACGAGAGCGGTGCACATCAACACAATTGCTCGTTTCATTGCGAATGCCTCCTGGCCGGTCTGCCGGGAAAAGAAAAAGCGCGGGCCGCACCTTCCGGCACGACCCGCGCACTTACTCTACGAGACTACTGCGCCGATCCGCCGAGCGGAATCGAATAGAAGGCCATGACGCCGATGCCACGGTTCTTCACATCGACGGACTCGCCGGCAACGTCTTCGAACACCGACGTCGCACCGATCGTGTAGCGCACGTCCAGGCCGATGCCCTTGCCACCCGCCATCTTCTTCTCGAGGCCCGCACCGATGGCAGCACCGAACTCAAAGCTCTTCACGTTGTCGATGTCCGCGCTGTCGCCGCCATCGGGTTCCGCCTGCGCGTTGATGTTGAACCCGAGCGTCGGCCCCGCGAACAGATTGAAGCCCATGCTCTCGCTGTTCATGAGGTCATAAACGAACAGAATCGGAAACTCGATGTAATCGAGCTTTTCGACCGTCTCGAGCACACCAATGCCCGGGCCGTAGTCGATGTCCGCCTTCGCACCCTTCTGAACGTAAAGGCCTTCCACGCGGAAACCGAACTGGTCATTGACGTGCTTGCCAATGAACAGGCCGCCCTGGAAACCGGTGCGCATGCTGGTGTCATCGAGGGCGTCGTCGCCGCCGACATTCGCGAAGTTGGCGCCCAACTTGATGCCGGCATACATGCCGGCTGCGTTGGCCTGGGCCGCGAACGCGACCAGAGCAATTGTCGAAAGAGTAAGAAGAATACGCTTCATACGAGAGTAACCTCCGATTTTGAGTTCACGAACAAACCGCCGCGTCAGTTCTCGAGGTAATACTCGACGGTTGTGACGACGCGCACGGTCTTGTTCGACTGGGATTCCTCCGCCACTCCCGGCGCGGGATCGCGCGGGAGGATTTGGAACACACCCTGACTCGCCTGGCGGATCGGTCCAAGATGACTGCCCGAGTCCTTCGCGAATTGTTCTGCCGCTTCGCGAGCACTCGCCGTCGCTTCAGCAATCATCTCCGGTTTCGAGTCGTTGAGTTTGGTGAATAGATAAGTGGGGCCACCGCCACCGTACTGGCCGCTGGTAACCGCGACACCGTTCTGCGCCAGCTCGCCGACATTCTGGCTGGCCACTTGCACGAGATTGGGATCATCGACGCGCACCATGAGCGTGCCGCTGATGATGAACCGGCTCGTCGGCGTTTGCGACCGGTAGCGGTCGGCCATGGCATCTACCACTTCGAAGCTCTGCAATTCAGTCTTCGCCGTGTCGATGCCGCTTTTCTTGAGGAACGCGAGGATGGCGCCCTTGCTGGCGTCGAATTTTTTCTGCGCCTCGGAAAGGACGTTGTCGCTGGCGGTGAAGCGGATGGGCCACAACGCAATGTCGGCCACCACGTCGCGCTGGGCGACGCCTTTGACCGATACATACCGGCCGGCCGTGCGTCCGCGCACGAAGCCATTGCCGATGAACCATCCCGCTGCAGCCACACCGGCGGCCACGAGTGCGATGGCAAACGTAGGACCTTCCCTCAACACGACCTCCTCAAATGTTGAACGGGTAATCCGGCCGAGGATGGTAACAGCGACCGGCCGGAAGGTCAATGTATCGGGAATTTCCCGTCGGGAGTCAAGGACCGGTCCTGTAAGTTATTATGAGCGCTTGGAATAATCGAGATCGCGGGGAAAGACCTCGCCCACGCCTTCGACCATCCAGTCGTGCAGGAGCCCATTGCTGACCACAATGTGACCGGTCTCGAGGAAGGTCCGATCGCCGAAGAAATCGGTCACGCGCCCCCCCGCTTCTTCCACCAGGAGCACTCCGGCCGCGATGTCCCAGGGCGAAAGCGTGAGCTCCCAGAAGCCGTCGAACCTGCCGGCCGCCACGTAGGCGAGGTCGAGTGCAGCAGAACCACCCCGGCGCAGCCCGCGCGAATGGTTGAAAAAGAAGGAGAAGGACTTGAGATAGATTTCCAGCAGGTGGCGGGCGCGAAACGGAAACCCGGTGCCGAGCATGATGGGGCCACCCACGACGGCGTTGCTCACGTGGATGGGCGTGCCGTTCATGTATGCGCCTTCACCGCGCACAGCGTAATAGGTTTCGCGATACACAGGCGAATGGGTCACCGCCACAGACAGGTCGCCGGCGACTTCGAGGGCGATCGTGACCGCGAAATGCGGATAGGCGTGAATGTAGTTGGTGGTGCCGTCGAGGGGATCGATGTACCAGCGCCGTTTCGGGTCGGCGCCGTCGTTGAAACCGGCGGGCAGACTTTCTTCTGCGACGACATGGTCGCGCGGAAACGCCTTCCGGATGGCGTCGAGGATCACGCGTTGTGATTCGAGATCGACCACGGTGACGAAGTCGTTGCGACCTTTCTCGTCGACGTCGTGCTCGCTGATGCGATTGTACGACGCCATGATGATCTCGCCCGCTTTGTGCGCGGCCGCCTTCGCGACCTCGAGCTCTTTTTCGAACTTCATCAGGTTCCTTTCACTCTTCGTCCGGCCGATCCGAATCGCTTTTCCACCATTTGCAGAAAAACACGCGCCGCCGGGGAAAGTGATTCCTCGCCGCGGTGCACGATACCAATCTCACGCTCGAAGCGGACAGCGGCGAGTGTGATCACCTTGAGTGCCTTGCGGCCGATTTCAGCGGCGACCACGGGGCGCGGCAGAATGGCCACGCCGAGGCCGGCCTGCGCGAGCCGTTTCATCGCCTCGGGACTCGAGATCTCCATGCGCGCGCGCACCACCACGCGGTGCGCGTCGAACACGGCGTCGATCATGCGCCGCGTGGTCGAGCCCGACGGGTACGCGATAATGCCCTCTTCGGCGAGGTCGCGCAAGCTCGCGCGACGCTTCGACGCCAGCGGGTGCTCGGGATGCGCGACCGCCACCAGGTCTTCGCGATAGATCGGCCGCACGTCGAGCCCGCTGCCTTCCACGGGCAAGGTCACGGTGGCAAGCTCGATGCGCGCGGTCGAGAGTGCGTCGAGCAGATGGCGCGTATCACCGATGGTGATCTCGATGCGCACGCCCGGATACGCGCGGTGAAACGCGCGATACACCTCGGGCAGCACGTACACGCTGGCCGCATCGGTGTTGCCCATGCGCAGGTGTCCGTGCTCGAGCTGGTTGAGCCCGCGCAGCTCGGCGTGGAGCGAGTCCATCGATCCCACCACTTCTTCCGCGCGCGCTGCCAGGGCCAGTCCCGCGGCGTTGGGGACGAGCTTGCGTCCCCGGCGCACGAAGAGCTTCTGGCCCGCCTCGGTCTCGAGCTTGCGCAGCTGGAGACTCACCGCCGGCTGGGTGACGAAATTCTCGGCGGCGGCAGCCCCCACACTGCCGGTGCGGATCACGGCGAGGAAGTATCGCAGGGAGCGGACATCCATAAGCAATACTTATAATACTAATAAAAATTATAAACTTCAATTATGGGTCTCGGGATTGTAGCTTGGGAGGAATCTTGAACCAAGAACCACGGCCATCGCCGCGGTATCCGGGAGGAAACCATAATGGAAAAGCAGAAAGTTCGCCCCGCGGGCGGGAAGGTCGGCATCCTGTTGCCCGGCATGGGCGCAGTGGCCACCACGTTCATTGCGGGCGTCGAAGCGGTCAAGGCCGGGCTCTCGCAGCCCGTCGGGTCGCTCACCCAGATGGGCACCATTCGTCTGGGCAAGCGCACCGATGACCGCGTGCCGCGTCTCAAGGATTTCGTCCCGCTGGCCGATCTGACGCAGCTCGAGTTCGCCGGCTGGGATCCCATCGCGGACAACGCGTATGAAGCCGCGAAGAAGGCGGGCGTGCTGGAGGAGAAGCTCCTCGACCAGATCCGACATCGCCTCGAGCCCATCAAGCCCATGCCGGCCGTGTTCAGCACCCACTATGTGAAGAAGCTCGAGGGCCCCAACGTGAAGAAGGGTGCCAACTGGATGGAGCTGGCCGACCAGCTGCGCGAGGACATCCGCCGCTTCAAAGCCGAGAAGCAGCTCGACCGGATGGTGATGGTGTGGTGCGGCTCGACCGAGATCTATCTCGAGCAGAAGCCCGTGCACGAATCGGTCAAGGCGTTCGAAGCCGGCCTCAAGGCCAACGATCCGGACATCTCGCCGAGCATGGTGTACGCCTACGCGGCGCTCAAGGAGCGCGTGCCCTTCGCCAACGGCGCGCCCAACCTGACCGTCGACATGCCGGCCATTGTGGAGCTCGCCAAAGAGATGAAGGTTCCCATCTGCGGCAAGGACTTCAAGACCGGCCAGACCATGTTGAAGACGGTGTTGGCGCCGATGTTCAAGAGCCGCATGCTCGGCGTTGCCGGCTGGTACTCGACGAACATCCTGGGCAACCGCGACGGCGAAGTGCTCGACGATCCCGAGTCGTTCAAGACCAAGGAAGTCTCCAAGCTCGGCGTGCTCGAGCACATCCTGCAGCCCGACAAGAACCCCGAGCTGTACGGGAACATGTATCACAAGGTGCGCATCAACTATTATCCTCCTCGCGGCGACAACAAGGAGGGCTGGGATAACATCGACATCTTCGGGTGGCTTGGTTACCCGATGCAGATCAAAGTCGATTTTCTCTGCCGTGACTCCATCCTGGCGGCGCCGCTGGTGCTCGATCTTGCCCTGTTCCTCGATTTCGCGGAGCGCGCCGGCATGTCGGGCATTCAGGAGTGGCTGTCGTTCTACTTCAAGAGTCCGCAGACGGCGCCGGGTCTGTATCCCGAGCACGATCTGTTCATCCAGCTCATGAAGCTCAAGAACAACCTCCGCCACGTGATGGGTGAAGAGCTCATCACTCACCTCGGCCAGGAGTACTACGCGTAGGCGACGTGCCCATTTCGGTTGTGGATCCGTGGAAAGATGCGCGGTGGGACGCCTATGTGGCGTCCCACCCGCGTGCCACCGTGTACCACACGGCCGGCTGGATCCGCATCGTGTGCGAGACCGGCCGCTATCCTTCGTACTCGCTCATTCATGAAGTGGACGGCCGCGTCACCGGCATCATGCCGATGGTGCATATCGAGAGTGCGCTGACCGGGCGCCGCGTCTCCACACTTCCCTTCTCCGACAGCTGTTTCGCACTCGCCGACGACGCCCACACCGCGGCCGCCATCATTGCCTACGCCAGGGAAGTTCGTTCCGAAATCAAAGCCCACTTTCACGAGATGCGCGGGCTGCCCGCATTGCGCGACGGTTCCGACGTCGAAGCACCCGGCTACGCGAAGAGCGGCCACTTCTACAATTTCATCGTTCCGTTGCAGACGGATCCGGAAGCGGTGCGCATGACGTTCTCGCGCACCGGGGTGCGCCAGGTCATCTCCAAAGGGATCAAGAATGGAGTGACCGTGCGCATCGGCGATCATGCTCGCGATCTCGATGCATTTTATTCGCTCTATGTGCGCAATCGTCTGCGCCATGGCATTCCGCCGCAGCCAAAAAGGCTTTTTTCCACCATTCTTGCGAGCCCCGGAGAAGGCGCAAAGTCATTGCTCTATGTGGCGGAACATGAGGGCGCGGCTGTCGCCGCACTGATCATGCTGCGCTACAACGGCGTGACCTATGCCAAGTACGAAGGCGTCGATGAGACGCGCCGCGACCTGGCTGCACTGTATCCGCTGTTCTGGAAGACGATCGAAGACGCCGCTCTGGCGGGTGATCGTTTCTACGATTTCGGACGCACCGCCGCCGACAACCCCGGCCTGTGTCAGTTCAAGCTCAAGTGGGGTACGACACAGACAGACATGCCCTACTACTTCGATCCACCCGGCGAAGGAGTGAGCGTCGTGAAGAGTGATTCCCTCAAGTATCGCCTCTTCACCGGTGCCTTCCGTCGCATGCCTGCCGGCCTCGCCGTGAAAATCGGCGGGCGCATCTTCCGTCATTTCGGCTAGCGATCGACGCCTCACACGGAAATGAAAAAGGGCCACTGCTCATGTGAGCAGCAACCCTTCTCCATTCGCCGCTATTATCGCGGCAGAATTCCTTCTCGACTATCTGCGGTACATCGACTTGACGCCGCCCCACGTGGTGGGCTCGGTCGCCACGGAACAGCCCGTGATCGACACGGTCAGGTCCTTGACGTCGTCCCAGT
>DATNGX010000169.1:0-3868 GCA_035605755.1 Candidatus Krumholzibacteriia bacterium | reverse complement strand
ATCGATTCATGTTGCCCGGTTACGGACTCTGATGATGGTGTCGCTGGCCCTGGCACCGCTTCCGCTCGCCATGCTGGATGCCAAGGCGTTCTACCACCACACGCTCAGCGTTGATTTGCCGCCGCGCGTGGAGCGGTTGCGCTCGTTGTTGATTGCGAACATGCGCGGGCGGGGCCGTCTGTTGATCGAAGAGGGAAGTGCGAAAGCGTACGGCGGCTTTTTCCTGCCCGCGTTGCTTCCATCGCAGACGCACATCGAGCAGATCGGCGGTCCGTATCCGCAAGTGCCATTGCTGCACCATCGCACGACGTTCGACGACGATTCATTCCTCGGGCGTCCCTTCGCGCGTTGGACCACCGACGAGGTGCGCGCGCGTCTCGAGTTCCTGCGCGTGCGCTGGGCGGTGACCGCAACCGAGGATGCGGGACAGTTCGTGCGCGCCATTCCCGGTGTCACGCTGCGATGGGAAGACGGCGTGCTCCGCTTCTGGGAGCTTCCGCCGCCGGTCAACCCGGGCGTGTACGTGAGCGCGGATTACAATCGAATCGAAGCCGGCATTGCGGTGGGCTCGGCGCCCGTGGTTCTGCCGTACCATTTTGTCGACGGGCTCGAGGCCAACGACGGCAACGAGATCGTTCCCGAGCTGCGCGACGACGACCCGGTGCCCTACATCTGCGTGCGACGCGTCGCTGCAACTCCCGTGGTGATACGATACTAACCACTTCGATTGACACGGGAGGCAACTATCGGGTACGATAAGGCACTATAAATCAACAGCTTTACTCGAGAGGAAAGTATTCGCACGAACTGTTAACGTCCCCCCTTTGAAACGCCTCAACCCCGGCCTTCTCGTCGTTCTCGCGGCGGCAGCAGCGGTGCATTTCGCCGTTGCCGCGCTGGATTTTCCCACGCTTGCACGCAGCTTCCTTTACGACGACAGCTTCTACGACTTCCAGATCGCGCGCCACATCGCGCACGGTGAAGGCCCGACGTTCGACGGCGCCAATCTGACCAACGGCTTTCAGCCTCTGTACGTTGCGTTCCTGGTTCCGATCTACTGGGTCGCCGGTTCCAGCGAGACCATTCCCATTCATGCGGCACTCGCACTCTCGGCGTTGTGCACCGTCCTGACCACGTATCTCCTGTATCGAATACTGGCGCGACGCACGAGCGAGACCGCGGCCATTGTTGCCGCGGGAGCATGGGTATTTTCTTCGATCGTGGTAAGACAAACGGCCAACGGTCTGGAGACGTCGGTCGCGGTGCTGATGCTGGCCGCGACGGTGTTGTTCTATCTCGAGAGAATTCGTCCCGAGCCGCGCGTCGCGCGGCGTCATCTGGTTTACCTGGGACTGCTCGCCGCGGGATGCATTCTGGCGCGCGTCGATCTCGGTCTGTTCATCCTTGCCATGTGTCTCGACTTCCTCCTGGTGCGCCGTCGCAATCGTGCCGGCCATTCGTGGCGCGGAGAAATGGCGATCACCGGCCTCACGTGTCTCGTCGCATATCTTCCGTGGATGATCTACGGCGTCTTTGCCGTCGGCTCTCCGTTTCCGGAAAGCGGACGCGCCACACGCTTTCTTTCCATCGCATACGGACCAGCGTTCCAGCTGGCCTCGCACGGCCCCAACTCCACGTTCGTCGCCGAGCACTTCGGGCGGTCCATGGAAACGCTCAAGGTGATTCCGGCCGTGCATCCGTTCTTTCGCGGCACCACCAAGCTCGGCGAGCGCCTGCACGTGGCGCGCGCGACCGAGACCTTGACCGACGCCGCCGGCATCCTGCTGCTCGTGGCACTCGCGGTCTGGTGGTGGAAGCGCCGTCGCACCGTGCGCGGACGCGAATGCCGCGAATTCGAATTCCTGCTCGGGTTCAGCGCCATGATGATGGTGGCGTATTCGACCTTTATCTTCGGCGTGTTCTTTTTCCTGCGCTACTACTATCCGGTCTATTTCATCAGCATGATTTTCATCGGGCTCGCCGTCGACGATGCGATTGTTTATTTCCAGAGGCGTTCGGTGCGTACCCGCAGCCTGGCCCTGGCCGGCGCCGGCGTGTACGCCGTGAGCATTCTCTTCATGGGCTATACCAGTGCGTTTCGCGCCGCGCCGGTATATCCGTTCTACGATGTGTCGCGGTGGATCAAGACGCACACCGATACGTCCGACACCATCGGCGTGTTCCAGAGCGGCACGATCGGGTATCTCTCCGGACGGCGCGTCATCGATCTCGACGGCAAGGTGAACCGCGAGGCATTCGCGGCGCTGCGCAGCGGAACCCTTTCGACATACGTGCGCGATGCCGGCATCGACCTCGTGATGGACCGGTCCGACGTGATCAAATTGTTCCTTGGCACCTGGTCGGACGCGGAGAAGGAGCGCATGGAGCGCGTCTTTACCGGCGGCGATTACGGCGTGCCCGGCTGGATCGGCTTCCGTATTTCACCGCCCCGCGTGTATGACGCCGCCGCTCCCGCCGGCGCCGCCATGCGTCTCGGCCCCGACAAAGCTCCGTAGTTTTCTGCCGCGCGCTCGCGTGGACACCGATCGCGTCGGCTCCACCAACTTCTCTCTCTCTCCATCGTCTCGCGCGTTCAGCTCATTGCTGTCTCCAGTACGCCTGCATGACATGCTTTCCGAGCACGTGTTCCGCCGCGAGCCGGTTGTGGGCGCCGCACAGCAATCGCAGATTCGATGGATCATGCGTCCCACCTGCTGAGAACGGCCGGATGTGATCGACTTGAAGGCCTTTCCGGCAGCGACATCGCGTTCCATCGCCCGCGACAAATGTGCACTGTTCTGCGTCTCTCACGAAGATCATATCTCTCACTTCATCCGGAATGTGTCGGGATTGGGTGTTATCGCACTCCCAACGTTGGGACTCAAGACGTGCTGATCCGTTTTTTGCCTCGCGCCGCGCGTGTCTCGCCGCCGGACTGTGGCGATCGCGGTATTCTGTCAATACTCGTCGCATGACATCGGCGATGTTCTGCTCGCCACCATCCGGCATCAGATTGCGCACTTCTTCGAAGAGCTTCATGAACTCCTCGTCGGCCAGGAACTGCACATAGACCTTTTCCTCCACGGGCTGACGCCACTCTTCCGGGAGGGATCGCCTGCACTGCCGCCCAAAGAACTCGGCGTCGGCGTTCTTCGGAGCGGGCACCGGCACCTGTACGAAATGAAACCGATCGCGCAACGCCACCGGCGGACGATACTCGGAGACCACGCGTTCGATCTCCCGATGACTCGCGCCCCGAATGCGGGACAGGATTTCATCCTTGTTGTCGTCGATCAGAATGCTCTCGATCAGCGCCGCCGTTCCCGGACTCAGCTCACGCGTCCTCAACATCCCAAAGACTTCCGGATATCGACGAGCGCAGCGCGCGGCCTGGATCCGCCGCCCCGCGCCTGATCGTGAGTAGCCAAGCTTCCGCATGCAGTAATCCAACACCGAGCTATAGCCCATCTCGAGGAACGACTTGCGCCGGTCCAGCTCGTTGGTGAAGTGAAGAACCCTGATCGTCGCAGCCAGCTCGACGCTCACGATGGATTCGAATTGATGATGAAAGTCCGCGTCATTCAGTGTCCGCAACTCGTCGGCAATGATTTGATCTTCGTGATGCACAGCAGAACCTCCGTGTTCGGGTGCAAAGTTGGAGGAGCTGCTGACAATATAAATGGGTGTTTTGTGACTGCGTGATGTGCGATGGATTGCGAGATCTCGCGCACGATGTCGAAGAAATGAAAAATACAAGAATGTCGATCAGATGGGAGCAGGAGCAGCGACAACGCACTCCTCTGCGTGCAATGCGGAAATAACAAAAAGTGATTTCAAAAACCCGTCAAAGACATTCTTTTCACAAGAA
>DATNGX010000168.1:0-3608 GCA_035605755.1 Candidatus Krumholzibacteriia bacterium | reverse complement strand
GGGCATTCCACCGTGCATCCGTCCTCGTGCAGATAGCCATCCGAGAGGCGCGAGCGTGCGTGCGAGCACACATCGCCGACGGCAAAGAAGCGTTCACCCACATGGGCGATGAGTACGGGAACCCCGTTGGGCTCGACGGGCTTCATGACACCGGCCGCGACGTCGCTGGCCTGACAAACCTTGATTCGCATGCGTGCCGCGCAGACTCCTACGCCGTTGCAGCGGCGGCCGGTTTCGACATTCCGAGCGCCTCGCGCACGCGCGCGCCCACGACTTCGCCGTCTTTGGCGACCATGGTGTCGCGGTTGATTTCGTCCTCGAGCGAGAGGTTGATCTCACCCTTGGCGACGAAGTTCAGCACGAACGCCATGACGTTGCGCGCGTACATCTGGCTCGAGTGGTACGGCACCGCGGACGGAATGTTGAGCGGTCCGATCACCGTGACACCGTGAACCTCGATGGTCTCGCCCGCACGGGTCACATCGACGTTGCCGCCGCGTTCCGCGGCGAGGTCCACGACCACCGATCCCGGCGGCATGCCCTTCAGCATGTCGCCGGTAATGAGGACGGGCGACTTCTTGCCCGGAATGGCCGCGGTGGTAATGACGACGTCGCTCTCCGCAACCTGCTTCGCCATCAGCTCGCGCTGCTTGCGGTAGAAATCTTCGCCCAGCTCTTTGGCGTAGCCGCCCTTGTCCTCGGCGCCCGTGGTTTCGACAGGCAGCTCCACGAATTTTCCGCCCAGGCTCTGGATCTGTTCTTTCACCGCGGGGCGCACGTCGTACGCGTGCACCACCGCACCCATGCGCTTGGCGGACGCAATGGCCTGCAGTCCCGCCACGCCGGCCCCGATGATGAATACACGCGCCGGCGTAATCGTTCCCGCCGCCGTCATCATCATGGGCATGATGCGCGGCAGATGATCGGCCGCAATCAACACCGCCTTGTATCCGGCGATCGACGCCATCGAGGACAACACGTCCATGCTCTGCGCGCGCGTGATGCGCGGCAAGAGCTCGAGTGCCATGAGGGTGGTTCGTGTCGACGCGAACTCACGGATGCCCGCGGGCTCACCCAGCGGATCCGCCATGCCGACTACGATCTGTCCCGCGCGATAGCGACTCATGTCGTCGCGACCGGATGGATTCGCACCGGCGACGCGCACGTGCGCCACGATCTGCGCATTCGAAAAAATCTCGTCGCGCGACGCCAGGCGCGCGCCCTTCTGCTCATAGTCGGCGTCGCGGTACCCCGCCGCTTCACCGGCGCCGCGTTCGATCCATACCGCAACGCCCGCCTTGGCCAGCGGCTGCACCACAGCCGGCACCATGGCGACGCGATTTTCGCCGGCGAAGGTTTCGCGCGGCACACCCAGAATGATCGTCGGAGTATCAGCCATTGTTTCCTCCACGGACCTCGACCCGAAGGACAAAAGAAGGCGGCCCGGTCAATTTACCACGACCGGGCCGCCCTGGAAAAGCGAGTCCTCAGGGACGAGCTAGAGGCCCATGCTGCGCTTGATGTACTTGGGCGACGGCGTTCCGAACGAAAGAATGGTGTCGTTCATCTTCTGAACGTCGACCTTCTTGTTCTTGGCCTCGTAGGCCGCGCGGATGCCCTCCACTTCGGCGCTGCCGACAAAGTACGTCGAGAGCTGCGTCGAGGTGAGACACGCGCGGCGCCACTTGCCCGCCGCTTCGCCGTCTTCCTGGTAGCCCTCGTTCATCATCATGGCCATGGCATCCTGCTCGGTCATGCCTTCGGTGTGAATTTTCTGGTCGATGATGGAATTGATGATCACGCGCAGTCTCATCTTGAGCTGCTGCATGTGCACCTCGGGTCCGCCGAAGCCGGCGTCGGCCATGATCTTCTCGGTGTACACGGCCCATCCTTCCGCAAACAGACCGCTCGAGAAAATCGCGCGCACCAATGTGGGCGACTTGAACTGGTTGGAGTGCGCGCCCTGCAGATAGTGGCCGGGCATGGCTTCGTGCACGGTCAGATTCTGGAGCATCTTGTCGTTGTATTCCTTGAAGAACGACTCGGTGCGCTCGGTGGTCCAGTCCTTGGGTGTGGGCGCGATGGAGAAGAAGGTGTCGGCGTGCGGCTCGAGCGGGCCCGGGCTCTCGCAGTACGCCACGGCGACGCCGCGCTGGAACTCGGGCATCACGATCACCTTCACCGGCTCCTTGGGCACCGTGACAAGCTTCTTGTCGCGCACGAATTTGGTGGCATCAGCGAGCGCGGTCTTGGCCTTCTCGACGATGTCGCTATTGTTGGGGTGGCCCTGTGCGATGTGATCGAGCACGGCCTTGTTGACGTACTTCACGTCCTTGAGCTTCGCTTCGTCCTTCTCTTCCGGGAAATACGCTTTGAAGAGCGGGAGTGCGGTGGCGTACATCGACTCCTGCGTCTTCTTGAGATCGCTCGTCGCGCGCGCGTAGATCTCTTCTTTGGAGAGATCGGAATCGAGCGAGAAGCGCAGCTTCTTGCGCCACATCGCATCGCCGAGACGGAAGTCTCCGGTCGAGCGCGGGAGCAGATCCTTCTCCAGCCACTGTCCGTACTCCTCGAGGGCCGCAATCGCGGCCGCGCGCACCGGCGCCAGCTCCTGTTCCATCTTGGGCGACTTCGACACGAACTGGGTGAGATCATCCTTGATGAGCCCGATGTTGCCCTGGTTCTGCTGGATCGCGGTTTTGGTGTGCATCTCGGGCGGATTCTTGAGATTTGCCTTCGCCGCGGCGATCACCGACGGAATTGCTTCCAGCCGCCCCTTGAGACTCGCGAGACGCTGGTCGAGGGGTGCAAAGTCACGCGCGATGAGCGAGTAGATGGCACTGCCCATGTTGTAATAGATGGGATTCCACTCCTGCTCCTTGAGCTCATCGGCTTCGAACACGGAGCGCTCGAGATTCGACTTCAGAATTTCATAGTCGATCTGGTTGGTCTGGCCGAGCGTTGACGGATCGATGGCGGCGAGCTTCGCCAGGTAGTCCTTGCTCATCTGCGACTGCGCGGCGATGGCACCGGCGGAGCGGTCGGTGAGCCGGTCGTCATAGCGATGATCGCCGAGCAGCGTCGCCGCCTCCGGGTTCGCCTTGAGCATGTCTTCGACATACGCATTGGCAACGGTTTCGAAGTCCTTGTCGGCGGCACGCGCCGCGAGCGGCGCGGCAGCGACAAGCGCCACACCCAGCCACAGAATCAGACCTTTCATTGCGTTGGTTCCTTCCGTTCGAGTCATTCCTGCGAAGCGCGTCAGCGCTTCTCCGGAGTACGCACCACGAGAAGACGGGGTTCCGTCATTTCTTCCATTGAAAAACGAATGCCTTCGCGGCCCTGGCCGCTCTCTTTCACACCGCCGTAGGGCATGTGGTCGACGCGGAACGACGGCACATCGCCGATAATCACGGCGCCCACTTCGAGTCTGTCCCAGGCCCTCTGCGCTTTGTAGAGGTCGCGCGTGAAGATACCGGCCTGGAGCCCGAACACGCTGTCGTTCACGTCATCCAGGGCCCTGTCGAAGTCGTCGAAGGTCGACAGCACGGCGACCGGACCAAAGGCCTCCTTGGCGCAAACATCTGCATCTTTGGGAACGTTCTCGA